>JAJFID010000235.1 GCA_021775325.1 Rhodospirillales bacterium | reverse complement strand
AAATCCACGCGCCGCCGGTGCCGACCGCGATCACGGCCCACATCAAAAACTTGATCCCCTTTTTTGCCGCCTTGGATAGCGAGATAGGCGACTTGTCCAACCGGATACGCGCCGCACGATCACCTTCGATCCATCGCTCTACGACCAGAAACAGGTCCGTCCACACAGTCTGTGGGCAGGCATATCCGCACCAGGCCCGGCCGACCAGACTGGTGACAAGGAACAGGCCAATGCCTGCCATAATCAGCAAACCTGCCAGATAATAAACTTCCTGTGGCCAAATCTCGATAAAGAAGAAATAGAACCGCCGAGCCGGAAAGTCGATCAGTACGGCCTGATCCGGCGCGCCCGCACCCCTGTCCCAGCGCAGCCACGGCGTCACATAGTAGACACCAAGCGTCGCAACCATGATTATCCACTTGAGTGAACGGAATGTACCGTGAACCCGCTTGGGATGTATTTTGGTGCGTTTCTTGTAAAGGTTCCGTGATTCCTTTTTGTTGACCGCCTGAACATCGAAGCGTTCGACTTCCTGAATCGTCTCTGTCTGGGTCATCGGACTGTTCCGGTCTCAAAGATCATGGCAGTCCTATTGACCGCCGCCAAGAGAATGAACGTAGATCGCCAGTTGCTTAACGGTCACGTCGTCCAGAATGCCGCCCCATGCGGGCATTACACCGGATCGGCTATTGGAAATGGTTTCAGCAATCGCCTTGGCACTACCACCATACAACCAGATGGCATTGTTCAATGCTGGTGCACCTAACTCATTGTCGCCCGCGCCATCTTCAGCGTGACACGCAGCACATTGTTCATCGTAGATCGCTGCGCCTTGCAGTGCTGCACCGGCATCATATTCGCCGCCGGAAAGTTGCAGAACGTATTGTGTTGTATCGGCTATTTCCTCGCGGGATAGAATTTCGTCTGTCAGAAAAGCTGGCATGTCCGATAAATGTGCGTCGTCATCCATCTCATTCCGGGCACCGTGGGCAATGGTGTACTGAATTTCATCCAGTGTTCCACCCCACAGCCATTCGTCATCATTCAGATTCGGATATCCGCTGAAACCCTGCGCACCAGACCCGTGACATTGCGAGCAATTCACGTTGAATGCCGAGCGCCCGCCTGCCAACGCAAACTCGAGCAGGTCGGGATTGGTCCTGATCTGTTCCAGCGACGCACTACGCAGCTCCGCGATATGGCCAGCCTGTGCTTCACGAACGCTGTCCATTTCAGAAGCTACTTCGGCGCGGGAGCTGTACCCGAATAAGCCGGTTGTATAACTGTCCACCAGCGGAATGGCGGGATAAACAATCCAGTACCCGATTGACCAGACGATTGATGCGTAGAGGATACCCAACCACCATCTGGGCATGGGTGAATTAAGTTCCTTGATGCCATCCCATTCATGACCGGTGGTTTCCACCCCACTGACGTCATCAATTTCTTTGTGCTCGACCATCAATCAGTCCTCCATCAGGGGGATGCGGGCAGCATCTTCAAACTTTTTCTTGGCACTGGGACGCAATGCATAAACCAGAATCCCGGCGAACAGCACGACGAGGTAAATCAGGCCCCACGTCTCGGCGAATATGGATGTATTTTCGAATGTCATGTGAGCCTCTTAACGAAGGTTATCGTCGGCCTTGTAGGCGCTGAAATCGACCATGGTGCCCAGTACCTGAAGGTACGCGATCATGGCATCCATTTCACTCGGCGCGCCCGGCTGGCCATCAAAATCACGGACCTGGGCACCGGGATACCGTTCCGTGACCCCGTCCGCATCATCATGGTCCGGATCGGCCTGCGCGCGAAGGTCTGTCGCCGCGTTGCTGATCATATCATCGGAGTAAGGAACGCCGACGGCTGCATTTGCCCTCAGATGCCCGCTCGGATCTCGTAGCAACGCTTCATCGTCCATCAGGAAGGGATACCCGGGCATCACGGATTCAGGCACCAACGCACGGGGGTCAATCAGATGTTCACGGTGCCAGTCATCGGAATACTTGTTGCCGACACGGGCCAGATCCGGTCCTGTTCTTTTCGAGCCCCACTGGAACGGATGGTCGTACATGCTTTCGGCGGCGAGGCTGTAATGACCGTATCGTTCCAGTTCGTCGCGGAACGGACGTATCATCTGGCTGTGACAGTTATGACAACCCTCACGTATGTAGATATTACGCCCGGCCAGTTCCAGTGGCGTATAGGGTCGCATGCCTTTCACTTTTTCGATCGTGCTTTCCAGATAGAACAAAGGCGCGATTTCGATCAGGCCACCAATGGAGACAACCAGCAGAATGCCCACCAGCATGATGATGGAGTTCTTCTCAATTTTGCTATGACTGAACATGATCGTCACCCTCAAGCTTGCGCGTATTCTGAAGCGGCCAGATAAGGCCGTTCGGTGCGAACGTGTCCGCGTGCCGTCCGATAGACGTTGTAAGCCATGACCCAGGAGCCAATGACGAACAGTCCGCCGCCCAGTGCCCGGATAACATAGAACGGGAACATGGCCTCGACCGTTTCAGCGAACGAGTATTCAAGGAAGCCCAGACTGTCATAGGCGCGCCACATGAGGCCCTGCAGAATGCCGGAGACCCACATAGCGGCGGCATAAAGGACAATGCCGATAGTCGCCAACCAGAAGTGAACCGATACCAGACGCAGTGAATACAGTTGCTTCCGGTTAAACACCAATGGTGTCATGTAGTATATCGCACCGAAGCTGACCATGCCGACCCAACCCAGCGCACCGGAATGCACATGGCCAATTGTCCAGTCGGTATAATGGGACAGGGCATTCACGGTCTTGATGGCCATCAACGGTCCTTCAAATGTGCTCATGCCATAGAACGCCAGCGATATTGTCAGCAGTCGAAGGATTGGATCCGTGCGTAACTTGTCCCAGGCACCTGACAATGTCATCAGCCCGTTTATCATGCCGCCCCAGGACGGCATCCACAGCATGATCGAAAACGTCATGCCCAGGGTCTGGGCCCAGTCAGGCAACGCTGTGTACAGCAGATGATGCGGGCCCGCCCATATGTACAGGAAAATCAGGCTCCAGAAATGAACAATGGACAGCCTGTAGGAATAGATGGGACGATCAGCCTGCTTGGGCACGTAGTAATACATAATACCCAGAAAACCGGCCGTCAGGAAAAATCCAACGGCATTATGGGCGTACCACCATTGAATGAGGGCATCCTGGACACCCGCCCAGACGATGTAGCTTTTGGCTCCGAAAAAACTGACCGGCATGGCAAGATTGTTAATAATATGGAGCATGGCGACCGTCGCGATAAACGCCAGATAGAACCAGTTGGCCACATAGATATGTGGCTCCTTGCGACGCCACAACGTACCCAAAAACACCAACAGATACGCGACCCACACCAGTGTCAGCCAGATATCGGCATACCATTCGGGCTCTGCGTATTCCTTGGACTGGGTTACACCAAGCACGTAACCACTGGCTGCAATAACAATAAACAGATTGTAACCCAGAAGCACAAACCACGGTGCCCAGCCGCCCGCAATGCGAGCCCGGCAGGTCCGTTGCACCACGTGCATCGATGTCATGATCAGAACATTGCCACCAAAGGCAAAGATAACCGCCGACGTATGCAGTGGCCGCAACCTGCCAAAACTGGTCCAGGGCAAATCAAAGTTGAGTGCGGGATATGCCAGTTGCAGGGCAATAACGAGGCCAACCAGGAACCCGACCACACCCCAGAAAACCGAGAGCACAACACCAACCCGTACGACGGCGTCATTGTAATTGACCACACTGTCAGGGTTTGCTGGCCCGCCGGTATTGTCGCCGCGACGGAGCATCCAGAATATAAACCCGACGCAGAACGCGACCAGCATCCAGCCATGAAAGGCGATGACTGAATCGACGGCACGGGAACTCAGGAACAGGCCCAATAAAGCCCCCAGCCCAAGCAATAGCATGGTGATAAAATACATTGTAAAACCCTTGATTTCCCTTGGCGAGGAAGTCTGGTTTCCACCAACAGTAACCAACCGCCGACAGTTACCAGTGTTATCTGGCTGCAAACCTACGCCATGCCCGCTTGATTAGAATTGATCCAAGTCAATTGGGCAGAAAGAAAAGGTGTTTTTTCAGGCAAACATGGAGAGTTTCGGGACGGCCCCACAGGAAGCACGGCGGCGGTGCTCTCAGAGCGTTTCGTCAAGATCAGCGATGACATGGGCATACTTGCCGATCGCTTCCTGGCCTTTGGGCGAAAGCTGGTAAATACCGCGCCGTACGCGCTCGAACCATCCGTAGTGATTAGCCTGCAGGATACCCGCCGCCCGATCAACGCCTGTACTGTCGCGCAGTTGCGCTGGGGCCATCTCATGGTCACGGGTCAGCGCCTTGGCAAGCCTGAGTGCGTCCTGTCGATAGGCTGTAATAATCTTGGTTTGGGTTACACCACCTGTATTGGGATCACCCACACGTTCAGAAAATTCCTTGAGCATACGGGCGCGTTTGCGGGGATTTCGTCTCGGCGTGTACGTCTGGGGGTCAAGGGCGGCTGTAACGATCTGTTTGTCGCCGCGCCCTGCCCGTACCAGCAAAACACCGATACCCAGCACGCGGCAGAGTTTGGCGACCCGTTTGCGTTGCCGCCGCCAGATACCGCCTTTATCATCGGCGAATGCCACGTATACATGAGAGGATAGCGCAAACCGATCAACAGCCTGCAGCACCAGTTCCAGATTGAAGTGACTCTTCAGTTCGACGATCACAGTTGGATCATCACCGCGCACGGCCACCACATCACAGGCACCGACCTCGGCCTTGACGTCGTAACCCTGGCCTTCCAGGAAGGCCTTGACCGGTTCGTACAGGTCCTGTTCGCGGCTCAACGACTCGGCAGTTTGCTTACCAGGCCGCCATGGCGGATTGCAGGTTCTCGTCCAGTTTGTCGAGAAACTGCGTGGTCGTCATCCAGTTCTGGTCGGGGCCAATGAGAATGGCCAGATCCTTGGTCATAAAGCCGTCCTCAACCGTCTGGACGCAGACCCGTTCCAGAGTCTCGGCAAACCTTGTGACATCCGGCGTGTCATCGAATTTGCCGCGCGTGGCAATGCCCCGCGTCCAGGCAAAGATGGAGGCAATAGGATTGGTCGAGGTTTCCTTGCCCTGCTGATGCTGGCGATAGTGGCGTGTCACTGTCCCGTGGGCAGCTTCGGCTTCGACGGTCGTGCCGTCGGGCGTCATCAGCACCGACGTCATGAGACCAAGCGAGCCAAAGCCCTGCGCCACTGTATCAGACTGCACATCACCGTCATAATTCTTGCAGGCCCACACAAAACCACCGCTCCATTTCATGGCGCAGGCGACCATGTCATCGATCAGGCGATGCTCGTAGGTGATGCCTTTGGCGGCGAACTGATCGGCGAACTCTGCCTCAAAAATTTCCTGGAACAGGTCCATGAAACGGCCATCATAGGTTTTGAGGATGGTGTTCTTGGTGGACAGGTACACAGGCCACCCCAGATCGAGGCCATAGTTCAGGCAAGCACGCGCAAACCCTCTGATTGAATCGTCCAGATTGTACATCGCCATGGCCACACCAGCGTCAGGAGCCTGGAAAACCTCCCGTTCAATAGGTTCGCCGCCATCCTCGGGCATGAACTTGATACTGATGGTTCCGGCCCCTGGAAACTTGAAATCCGTCGCCCGGTACTGATCACCAAACGCGTGACGTCCGATCACGATAGGCTGTGTCCAGCCGGGGACCAGTCTGGGCACGTTATCGCAAATGATGGGTTGGCGAAAAACCGTGCCGCCCAGAATATTTCGGATCGTGCCATTGGGTGAGCGCCACATCTGCTTCAGGCCAAATTCCTCCACCCGGGCTTCATCCGGTGTGATGGTTGCGCATTTTACCCCGACACCATGTTCGATAATGGCATTGGCGGAATCGATGGTGATCTGATCATCGGTCGCATCACGACTTTCAATACTCAAATCATAGTATTTCAGATCCACGTCCAGATAGGGCAACACCAGCTTGTCTTTGATGAACGCCCAGATAATGCGGGTCATTTCATCACCATCCAGCTCGACAATAGGGTTGGTTACTTTAATCTTGGACATGGAGTGCTCCTGTATTCTTTGGACATACCCGTACGGGCGCTTTGGCGCGACAATAGGGACACGCAGGACCTTAGACAAGTTTCAGCTCAGATGTTTATAAACGATCCGCGTCGGCGTCAACGGTGGGCAGTCGTTCTGAAGCAAGGGCCGTAAAGATACCCGGAACATCGTCCACGACCGTGTAGAGGTCGGTCGATTCCGGACCAGCGAACCCTCGATTGATCGTCGTTTCAATCAGTTCGATCAGCGGTGTCCAATAACCATCGATATTGGCAATGATAATCGGTTTGTCGTGCAGTCCCAATTGCCGCCAGGTAATGATCTCGAAGGTTTCATCAAGCGAACCAAGACCGCCCGGCAAAACGACAAACGCGTCGGACATCTGGAACATCTTGGCCTTGCGCTCGTGCATGGACGGTGTGACGATAAATTCCTGAATATCGTGCCGGCCAACTTCGATATCATCCAGAAACTCAGGGATAATACCGGTAATACGACCACCATTCACATGCATGGCATCTGCCAGTATGCCCATGATCCCGATGGAACCGGCACCATAGACCAACGCCATGTCGCGACTTGCCATTTCCGCGCCCAATTCCCGTGCGGCGGATTCAAATGCCGGGCTGTCTCCGGTCCGCGAGCCGCAAAACACGCAAAGCGACGTCAACTCGCTCAATCCAGACTGTGTCAAATCCTGTCAGGTCCCTGAATAGTTATCAATATGCCATAAAGCAGGCTGGCTCTCTTATAGGATGGCGGCAAACCCTTGTCTTGCATGAAAATGAACAAACCACCCCGAATTCTGTTATTTGACCAGTGACTGTTGCAGCGTTCATTACGCTGTATTATTACTAGTATCCAGACTGGTTGCCTTTGACGGAATTGTTCGTTTGGGGTTGGGAACGCTTTAGGACAATTGATGTCATACTACAAAAATCCGCTTGTACTCGCGACGGTTGGCGGTCTTGCCGTTGGCGGCGGTATTGCGCTGCAACTCATGCTCTGGGACGAGGAGTTTGAGCCGGGGATGGTTGAAACCGCCGAGCATGCTGCTGATACCGAGACAACGGCGACATCGGCAGTGCCTGCAGACCCCGACAGCACCGGGCAGGCCGATACAGCAGCAGAGCAAACAACAACCGAAGCTGCCCTGACAGAAGAGACACTGGCTGTACCGGATACACTGGAAAGTCAGACACAAGTAAACGAAACGGACACCAGTACCCCTCGTGAATTGAACCAGATACCACCCAGTTTTGACGTGGTACGCATCACGGCTGAAGGCAACGCCGTTATTGCCGGGCGGGCCATGCCGGGTGTCACGGTGGAGATCCTTGACGGTGACCTGAGCCTCGGAACCGCCAAGTCCGACGCCAATGGTGAGTGGGTATTTGTTCCATCCTTACCGTTGCTGCCCGGCAACCGGCAACTGTCACTGATGGCGCACAATGCTGATGGAACCGAAATTCAGTCTGATCAGGTTGTCATGGTTGTTGTGCCCGAGCCTGAGTCAGATGATGAAATTCTGGCCGTCGCCACCAGCCGCGACAATTCAACACCATCAGAAGTCCTGCAGATGCCAAGCGGTTCGACACAATTGGTGCTGGCCATCGAGGCAGTCGACTACGACGATGACGGGGAGTTTCGTATGTCCGGTGTTGCCACACCGAATTCCCTGGTCAATGTTTATCTGGATAACACCTATATCGGCACAGCCGAGGCAGACTCAGATGGCCGATGGCAACTCATCCCCGAAACACGGGTGCAAACCGGCATCTACCGGCTGCGCGCCGATCAGGTGGATGACAAAGGCAACGTGTTGGAACGTGTAACCATGCCGTTCATGCGCGATGAAGTGAACCCTGATATCGACCCCGGCAAATCCTATGTGGTCCAGCCCGGAAATTCTCTGTGGCGCATCGCAAAACGTGCATATGGCGAAGGCATGGAATTTACGGTGATCTACGAAGCGAATGTGGACCAGATTGGTGATCCTGATCTGATCTATCCCGGGCAAATATTCTCTCTGCCAACGTCAGAGTAGCGTCCACCAGAGCCCTATTGCGTTTCAGCCGAGGATTCCCCCCTTGGTGCCACGTCCAGATACTCGGATAACAGTTTCAGATAGGGTTTAGCATCAAGCAGAATACGGGCCATCATCGTGACTAGATTGACTGGCGTCAGGGGGTCTTTTGTCGTGCGACTGTCATTCACTTCCAGGCGTTGCTCCTCCGTCAGGCGCACCCGTTGACCCAACACGCCGGACGCCGCCGCCAGAATTCGCAGTGCTCCATCACGGGCGCGTAATGATTCTGACGTGTATGGCAGGTGTCCCAGGTCCGAGTGAATACGCACAGAAGAGCC
>JAJFID010000234.1 GCA_021775325.1 Rhodospirillales bacterium | reverse complement strand
GCCGCAATTCCAATCATTGAGTAAGGTGTCCCCGTAATTCAGGTGTCCCCGTAATTCTGTGTGGGGGATGAATATGTCGTCTTTATGATCTGCCTTATGCCAGCCTTCGGCGGCGATTGACGCGTTTTTTGCGGGTGATTTTTTCGATACCGAAATCAACCGGCACCCATCCTTCCGGTGTAACCGAATCGCCCGCGACCCGACCTTCAAACTCCGCATGAATACGCGCATCTGTTTCCATGTCCAGCACCGCCGGGTTGGGCGTGGAAAGGATTTCCAGTGCCTTGTTCATGGCGCGTTGCTGGATGGTAGAGGCACCTTCGTCTTCCCATTGTTCGCGCAGCTTCCGGTCTGCCAGTTCAGGCATGAAGGTTGCCGTGTGCATGCGTTCCAGCGTTGACGGATTGTCGGCAAACATGCCCGCCGGGCCGGTTGCCTTGATTTCGTCAAGTGACACACTTTCGTGTGTGAACCCAAATCCGCCACGCACCGTCTTGACCATCTGGGCGA
This sequence comes from Rhodospirillales bacterium, assembly GCA_021775325.1. Classification (GTDB taxonomy): domain Bacteria; phylum Pseudomonadota; class Alphaproteobacteria; order Rhodospirillales; family Casp-alpha2; genus JABJGO01. The sequence goes on along the minus strand of JAJFID010000234.1, from coordinate 4,732 downwards.
TTTCGTTGTCGATGGCCAGTTGTCCGAAATCGAACGACATCAAGGCATCCTGCTGGCCACCCATGACAATAAAGTCGACACCCGACGCCGCGCCCAGCAATGGCGACATGCCTTTCTCGAACCCGGCCTGGGCGTCAGGGATTTTTGAGTTGGTCAGTCCCAGATAACCGCCGGACGGTACGTTGTAGAACCGCGCCATCTGACACAAAGCAGAGATCATCATGCCGTTTTCAATGGCCCCCGGCGCATAGGCGCCGTCACGCATGTCAGCGAACACCGGCAGGAAACAGTAAATCTGTTCCGTTCCGGGTTTTGACATTTGCGCCAGAACACACGCCGCCAGCCATTCGGCATTCATAATGGTCAACATGCCTGGCAATGACAGCGGCGTGCTCATGCCACCCATGGGCGCAATGGTGCCGTAGGATGTGATGCCATTTTCAGCAAAGAACATGAGGTTTTCCGTGCTGTCGAAATCCATGGTCAACGGCGACACGATGGCACAGTAACCTAAATTGATAAAAGGCCGTTCCCAGAACGCTTCTTTCGATCCGGCAATCAGCTCACCCAGTTTAAGAATTTGCCTGGCTTCATCCACATCAAGAACGGACGTGCGAACGGGCTTCATACAGTTCTTCAGTGCCGGATAGAACCGCGACAGGCTGAAGTGGCCGGGCGGTGCATCATCAGCCAGAACCGAGATTGAAAATACATCAAACCCCGGCAACGCGTTCACCATATGAGCGATATTGGCAAGGTCATGTGACGTTGCACGGCGGGCCATTCCCGTGACCGGATCAACAATATCCGGTGCCGAGCCGCACGGCGCGATAACCGGCTGCCTGCGGGGAAAGGTAACGTCCAGCGCCGGATCGCGACCGCGAAACGTGAAGGTGGGCGGGGCCATGGCGCGGTATTTTTCAACCACCGCCGACGGCATTCTGACCATCTCGGTTTCATGATCAACACGGCAACCATGTTCGGCAAATCGATTACGCGCCTTTTCGTTGCGCACCAGCAGGCCGACCTCTTCCAGTATCTCCAGCGATGCCGCGTGAACATATTTGATATCGTCATTTTCCAGATAAGAGAAATACTGCATGGCTTGTTGCCCGTCGTTGCTGAAACACGCAAATTCTAGGGAGTATTCAGGCGTGTGGGCAAGCGGTTCTCGCTGTGACAACGCATAAGCAAAATCTGTTTCATAATGTTCCCATGCGGTTACTGCGACCAAATACCTTGCGCACTTTTGAAGCGGCGGACGACTATGCGGCGCGGCGTTACGTCGAACGCATGGTAACTCGCGATAATAATTAGGTAAGGTGTCCCCGGAATTCCCGAACTTGTTATGGGAAAATCTATTGTTTGTGAATTGAATGGTGACAAGACATATGACCGGTTTGTTGGTATTTGCTACCTAGATAACAAGGATATCGGCATCAGCATTATTGAAGCTGGACTGGCTCTAGACTGCCAAAGATATTCAAATGGTGGGTATACTGAATATGAAACTATGGAAGCAAAGCGGGTAATCAAGTTGCCAAATTACTGTGATTAACTGGCAGTACAATGACATTGCGGATGCCTATATTTTCTGCATCAACACCCTCTAGATTTGGCCTTAACTCAATCAATGTTGTCGGAGGCAAAAATGAAAATTATTGGTTGTATAATTTTGTTGTTCGTATTGCTGTTGCCGAGGATCAGTTTTGCCGAGTCATATCCAGTTGAATTTTTAGTAATATGTGAGGATAAAGAAGCAAAAGAGTTAATAGAAAAACAAGTGACTGCAACGCTAAGTAAATACAATCAATTTGACTTAAATAAGGATGAGTTTCCAGTTGCAGTATTTTACATAATGGCAAATCAAGACATTGATAGTGCAGTAAATACGAATGGATGGACATTCGCGATCGCGCATATAACAAATCAAAAGGTTATCTCTCTGGTAAACGAATTTGGGGTACATGAGGGATTGGAATTTGAAAACATGTACCGTCTTCTAGCTGGACTGATAGAAGAAAGGGGTTTTTTGAAGCATTTAAATATCGCTCACACTGACAGTCTTACAAAGACTTCTCTGAAAGAGATAATTGATCAATTTATTTTGGATTTTGCCGAAAGAATTGCGACTTACAAAAGTTAGTTCAGGCGTTCGTGAACAACCCAAATATGGAAAAAACCAGTAAGGCCCCACCAGCTATTTTGAATTTATTACTTTTCAGGTATACGCCGCAAGATAACGACCAAAATCCCCATATCATGATCCCAATGTCGTTGCTGGGGTCAGGCCCGTAATCAGAAACTGCAAGAATGTACGCTACGCCTCCACTAAGTAGCAGCGATGGCACAAACAATGCTATGCAGATACCCACAGTCTTCAATTTATCCGGTATTTTTTTCACATCCTCTCCCCGAAAATACGCGCCCCTTTAGATTTGGACTTGCACCGGAAAAGTGGAGAGTTGCCTCCTCATTTAAGCAGCCATGCTTTCATACTTCACCGGGCTGATGTTGCCCAAGTATGAATGACGGCGTCGTGGATTATAAAACCCGTTGATGTAGCTGAACAAGTCGCTTTGGGCCTGCGCCCTGGTCTCATATTGGTTCCTCCAGATTAATTCTGCTTTCAGTGATTTAAAGAACGTTTCAACGCAAGCATTGTCATAACAGTTCCCTTTGCCGGACATTGAGACGAGAAAGCCGTGGTCTTCAAGAAGCGCCCGGTAGTCGTTGGAGCAATATTGCGAGCCGCGATCCGAGTGATGGATCACCCCCGGTGGCGGTCGCCTCAGTGCAATGGCCCGTTTCAGGGCGTCAATGGGTAAATCCCGCTTGAGCCTGTCACTGACCGCCCAGCCGATGACACGGCGCGAGAACAAATCGATAATGACCGCCAGATACAACCAACCCTCGAGCGTCCATAGATAACTGATGTCACCGGCCCATTTTTGATTTGGCGCTGTTGCCTGAAAATCCCCATCCAGCAGGTTGGGGGCAACATTTTGATTGTGATTGCTATCTGTGGTACGTTTGAATTTGCGGGTTCTGACAACGTGAATACTGTTGTCCTGCATCAATCGCCCGACCCGGCGTTCGCCAATGACGACGCCCTGACTTTTAAGTTCTTCGGTCATTCTCTTGCGGCCATAGGCACAGTGGTTACGAACGTGCAGGCTGCGAATATGAGCCAGAAACACCATGTCATCACGCTGGCGCTGGCTGGCCGGACGTGATGCCCAGGCATAATAACCGCTTTGACTGACAGCCATGACTTTGCACAACCGGTGGACCGGATAGAAGGCCTTCTTCCCGTCAATAAAACGAAACCGTATCATTTTTGACTCGCGAAGAAGGCCGTCGCTTTTTTTAAGATATCGCGCTCCTCACGCAATATCCTGTTCTCTCTGCGAAGTCGGGTCAGCTCCCTGTCTTTGTCGTCATGGGGACCAGCCATCAACTCAGCGTGCTTGTGAGCCGTGATCCACTTGCCCAATGTTGAAAGACCAATGCCCAGATCGTCAGCAACCTGTTGCTGCGTCAATCCGCTGCTCAAGGCAAGGCGCACAGCCTCGGCTCTGAATTCCGATGTTTTTCTGATACCCATTCGTTCCTCCTGTTGAAGTCAAATTCTAACAGAAGACACTCTCCACTAAAGCGGTGCGGGTCCAAGCGGTCGCGTATCTACTCCTTCGTAAGGAAATTGAAGAAAATTTCTCCACAGCAACAAATGAAGAGGACCCATGGGGTATCTTTTATTGGGGCAATCTAAACGACCTACTAGCTTCTGTGCCAAATGACCGTGATGCAATCAAAGCCGTAATGCAAAATGTTGAGGCTGAGCGCAGGGCGCATTCTCAGATGGCGGCTGAACATATGAAGCAATTAGCCCAAGAGGAAGAACACCCAGAACAACTTAACTCTCAGGACAAAGCAGCGGAGGATATTTAGATGGCTATCAGGTTCTCTAAACTAACCCGTGACGCTATCCGCAAGCTAGAACCCGGGGAAGGAATTACTGAACATGCCATTACAGCAAACCGAACTGCGAATAGTGATATACGCTTTTCAGTGAACATCATGGTCGATGGGCAGCGCATTCACAGAGTTATTGGGTGTGAAAGCGAGGGAGTAACCAGAACACAATGCGAAGAATTTATAGAAACAAAACGGACTGAGGCGCGTGAAGGTCGATTATCACTACCCACTGGACGCAAAACCCATTTAGCATTTTCCCCAGCTTCTGATGAATACATACAACGACTGAAGGAAACTAATGGTAAGAATATTAAAACAAAACAGCGGCAATTAACTACGTATCTTAAACCATTCTTCCGTAATCAACGACTAGACGCTTTAACAACATTCACAATAGATAGGTACAAGAAACGGCGGCACGAAGAAGGAGCCACGGACGGCACTATAAATAGAGAGTTAGCCACCCTATCTCACTTCATCAACATGTCGGTCGAATGGAAATGGATCAAAGGCACCCCTTGCAAAGTAAAGATGTTGCCGGAAAGCAAGGGTCGCATAATTTCTCTAAGCGATGAACAGTCGAATGCCCTCTTGCATGGCGCAATAGCCGATGAAGACCCCGACTGCTGGTTATTTGTCTTATTCGGTCTTAACACCGCAATGCGTCACGATGAAATTTTAAAATCACGCTTTGAGCAACTAGATTTCGACAAGCTACGATTGTATATACCCGATGCGACGGCTGGACAAAGAG
>JAJFID010000233.1 GCA_021775325.1 Rhodospirillales bacterium | reverse complement strand
TGTCGGGTGGCAAAATTATTGGAACTTGCCTTCTGTATCGGGGAACGCGCCATCTACGGGCGCTCAGACGGCAACAGCCGCTGACAGGAAAGTCTCGATTGCGCCCGCCGTCTCACCCGGCGCACGCAGCAGAACCATATGATCGCCCCGCACAATATGCAGACGGGCGTCGGCAATGCTGTTCACCAACAGGGCCGCGTGATCGGCTGTCACCACTGAATCATCCGTTGACCGCAACACCAGTGTGGGCTGGACAAGTTTGTGCAGCCAACCGGTGCTGGACCAGCCCATGGCTGCGCCGAGCTGATACATGTTGCCGTCCGGCGTGCCCATGGACAGTACGCCTGAGTCAGACAAAACCGCCATCATGGCTGTCGAATCCGGAAAACTTGTCGCCGTTGAGGCCATGGTCGACATGAGCACCAGGCGGTTACAGCGTTCACCAAAGTCGTGGGCATACTGTTGCGCCAGTGCGCCACCCCAGGAAAACCCCAGCACATCCACCCGTTCGATTTCAAGCGCATCCCTGATCTGATCCGCCAGCCGCGCCATGCTGGAAAACCGGTAGGGCAACAGCGGTGCCGGTGAGCCACCGATGCCGGGCATATCAAAAGTGATGATCCGCCTGCCCGGCATGGCAGCGGCAAAAAGCTGCAAATGCTCGATGGCACATCCCAGTCCACTGAACACCAGCAACGGCACGGTATCCTGGTCCGACGCCGACTTGCTGTGGTGCTGACCCACACGAACACGCTGACCGGCAACGGTCATCTGTTCCGTGGCGAACGTGGTGACATCGACCTTGTTCATGCGGCGCGCCCTGCCCGCTGCCGGCGCATGGATCCGTACTGGGCTGCCGCCACACCAGCCATCACCAGCACACCGCCGGCAATCTGTTCCATGCGCGGCTGAATACCAAACAGGATGGAAACACCGATGGCGACCATGGGGATCATATTCAGAAACATGGTCCCTACTACCACACCCAGATGCTTTACGCCCACATTCCAGAAATAGGTGCCCAGGATACTTGTGGCGAGACTGGTCCAGATCACGAAGCTCCACGCCTGTGCATCGGGTATGTGATCGGGCAGGCTTTCAACGCCTGTGAGCATGAGCACCAGCAGGACAATACCGATCATGGGTGTCGCCCCCAGAAACGACAGCGACGTACGCCGGAGCTGTGACATGTCACCAAACCAGCGCTGCAACAGGGCCGAATAAGTCGGCCACAGAAAAACCGCGATCAGCATCAGCGCATCGCCCGGCTCGAACCGGAATACAGGTCCTGACTCGCCAAATGCCGCCAGATCGACACCGGAAAACACCCCGCCTGCAACGACGAAGGGGATGGCCATGAGAATGGCCCCTGGCGGGTTTCGTCCGTTCAGCACACGGTCCACAACCGCCGCGGCAAGCGGCCCGGCGGCGCTGATAATGGAAATGTTGATGGGGTTGGAGTAATCAATGGCAAAGGTCAGCAGCGTGGTAAAGCTGGTCAGAATGACGCTGACCCAGAGAACCTGACGCCACGGGAAAACACCGGGCAGGACGATTCGCCCCTCGGCGAGCCTGAGCCAGACGAGGAATACAACAGACGTCAGTGTGAACCGCACCGTGGTCAGGGCAACCGGATCCCAGGTCTTCAACAGCTCATTCAGAACCGGCGCAGTGGAGCCCCACGCCAGAACCGTCAGCAGCAGGCCAAGATTGGCAATCAGCACCTAGCTTACCCTTCCCCGCTCGCACCGGCGCGGAGCTTGAACTTCTGAATCTTGCCGGTGGAGGTCTTGGGCAGTGGCCCGAACACCACCTCCGTCGGGCATTTGAAATGAGCCAGATTATCGCGGCAGAAATCGATCATGTCCTGTGTGGTCACAACCGCACCGTCTTTCAGTTCCACAAAAGCGCAGGGCGTCTCGCCCCACTTGTCATGGGCTTTGGCGACCACCGCTGCGGCCAGTACGTCGGGGTGTTTGTACAACGCGCTTTCCACTTCGATGGATGAGATGTTTTCGCCGCCCGAAATGATCACGTCCTTGGACCGGTCCTTGATCTGGATGTAACTGTCTGCGTACCAGACGGCCAGGTCGCCGGAATGGAACCAGCCGCCGCGAAAGGCTTCTTCTGTTGTGGCCGGGTTCTTGAGATAACCCTTCATGACAATATTGCCACGGAAGAAAATCTCACCCATGGTCTCGCCGTCTTTGGGCACAGGGATCAGGGTCTCCGGGTCGGCCACCATCAGGTCGTCCAGCATATGATAGGGCACACCCTGGCGGGATTTCATGCGCGCCCGCTCCGCACTGGGCAGGGCATCCCATTCCGGGTGCCAGGCACAAACCACAGCCGGACCATAGGTCTCGGTAAGCCCGTACACATGAACCACGTCGAAACCGTCCCGCTCCATGGCTTCCAGCACAGGTGCAGGCGGCGGTGCTGCCGCGGTCATGACGTTAACCTTGTGATCGAACGAGCGGCGCTGGTCATCGGTCGCATTGATCACCATGCCCAGC
>JAJFID010000232.1 GCA_021775325.1 Rhodospirillales bacterium | reverse complement strand
TCATAGATCGCTTCTTCGGCGGAGCGGGGGCTGAGGCAGTCGCCAATCAGATAGATGTCGGCATCATATCCGTCCAGATCCTGCTCCAGCGAGGTCACGGGTTGATGGCCCTGCGCCATGACAAGGGTATCAACACCTTCACAGATAATGGGCTCGTTGCTGCTGGAATGCAGGAAGTAAACCGTGTCGCCATCCGCGCCGAACAGCCGCGCGTAGGGGATGACCTCGACGCCCAATTTGTGAAGTTCACCGGCCCAGTGGTCGCGCAGGTACATCTGCAGATTCTGCCCCGCATGAACGCCGTCCACACATAACCGGACGTGCGAGCCCTCAAGCGCCAGTTTTTGCGCCACACCCACGCCAACCCAGTCACAGCGCCAGTCGGCAACAATCACTTCCGCGCCCGGATTGACCTCACCCTGAAGCACCTGCCAGGCGTCGACGGCATGGACATCATCACTGATATCCAGATCAGGTTTAAAGGGCGTGGCACCGGTTGCGATAATCACAGCATCGGGATTTTCGGATTCAATCATCTGGCGGTCGACGGCTGAGTTCAGCCTCACCTCAACGCCAGCCAGATCCATTTCCCGTTTCAGATTATCCACCAGCACGCCAAACTCGGCCCGGCCCGGCATGGTCTGGGCCAGCAGGACCTGGCCGCCCAGACGGGCAGAAGCTTCATGAAGGGTTACGCGGTGGCCGCATTCAGCGGCGGTCGATGCAGCCTTCATGCCGCCCGGACCGCCGCCTGCCACAATGATGTGCTTTTGCTCAATGGCCTTCGGAGCTTCGCCCAAACTCAGTTCCCGCCCGGAGACAGGGTGCTGAATGCATGAAATGGGAACGCCCTGATGATAGTGCCCGATGCAGGCCTGATTGCACCCGATACAGGCCCGGATGTCATCCAGTCGCCCGGCACGGGCCTTGTTGGGCATTTCCGGATCAGAAATCATGGCCCGGGTCATGCCGCACATGTGCGCCTGACCCTTGGCGAGGACGTCTTCGGCAATCTGCGGCTGATTGATGCGGCCCGCCACGAATACAGATTTGTCGACAACCGCATTGATGGCACCGGCTTTGGGTGCGGTGTAGGCATGATCGATTGCCATGGGTGGCACCACGTGGATGGAGCCACCCAAACCCATCATTGATCCAACCGTGACGTTGATAAAATCGAGGCCATCTTCATTGTTCAGGCGTCGACAAATATCCAGCCAACCATCCACATCAATGCCGTCAGGCTCTATTTCCTCGGCAGATATGCGGATGCCCAGAATTTTGTCCTCACCTATGGTTCGGCGGGTTGCGGCGATCAGTTCTGCCACAAACCGGTAACGATTGTCGGCAGAACCGCCATATTCGTCTTCGCGGAAGTTGGTCAGTGGGTTCAGGAACTGCGCCATGAGCATGCCGTGGCTTGCTGTCAGTTCTACCCCATCAAGGCCTGCTTCGATCATACGTCCGGCGGCTGCGGCAAAGGCATCAACCAGGCTGCGAATGTAGGCGACGGACATGATGCGCGGCATGCAATGGAAACGGTGGTCCGGCACGGCAGAGGGGCCATGAGGAACCAGCCGCATGCCGTTGTGGCTGTAGGCAATCCGGCCACCGTGATTAAGTTGACCAAACACCAGCGTTCCATGCGGGTGCACGGCTTCGGCGATTTTTCGGTAGCCGGCGATGCAGGCGTCGGTACTGGCATCAATGTAATAGGAGTGCGAGACGTCGTCGGAATAGGGCCGAGCCGATTCAACAATAATCAGACCGGCACCGCCACGTGCACGGGCTTCATGATAGGCCGCCATTTCGTCGCTTGGTGCGCCATTTTTGGCAAGGATGGTCTGGTGTGCGGTTGAGAATATTCGATTGCGAATCTCATGGCCGCGAATTTCATGAGGCGTGAACAGGTGCTCGAAGGGCATAATGTCTGTTTCCCGGGGTGGAATTCCAACTGCAGCGATTGAGCACGCATTGGCTTAACTTGGCAACAGCCCAATTGGGACAGGCGGTCCTACCTATCGAGAGGTATAGACCTGTTGGTGTGAACCGGGAATGCTATGGGTTGAAATCAGGAAGCGTGGGTACCGGTAATCCGGACCATCAAATTGCGAGGGAGGCAGACCATGACAGCGCGTAACTTCAACTATGACACCAAGGATATCTGGCAGAAGGATATAGACCATCATATCCATCCGTGGACGGATTTCTCCACCTTCAAGGAGAGTGGATCGCTGGTGGTTGCTGAGTCCGAAGGAAGTTACATCTACGATTCCGACGGTAACAAGTTCCTCGACGGCATCGGCGGTCTGTGGTGCGTCAACATTGGGTATGGTCGTGATGAAATGGCGCAGGCCATGGCGGATCAGGCCCGCCGCATGACCTACTATTCTTCTTTTGGGCATCACACGACAGTGCCTGCGGCTGAGCTTGCGGCGAAACTGGCCGAGCTGGCGCCGGGCAATCTGAATCACGTGTTTTTTGGTACCGGTGGCTCCATGGCCAACGATACCGCCGTGCGTATGATCCATTTCTATTTCAATCAGCTTGGCAAACCGACCAAGAAAAAGATCATCACCCGGACAGACGGCTATCATGGCAGTACCTATATGGCCATGACCCTGACAGGCGTCGAGTTCGATCATCAGGGCTTTGATCTGGCCAAGGATCTGGTTTACCGGGTTTCCAATCCAAACCCCTATCGCCGGCCCGACGAAATGTCGGTTGAGGAGTTTCTGGAGTTCCTGGTGACGGAATTCGAAGACAAGATTCTGGAACTGGGCCCGGATAATGTGGCGGCTTTCTTTGCCGAACCCATTATGGGGGCGGGCGGTGTCATTGTTCCGCCAGAGGGATATCACACCCGCATCCTCGAAGTGTGTCGCAAGTATGGCGTGCTGTACGTGGCCGACGAGGTGGTAACCGCTTTCGGTCGTCTCGGCCATTTCTTCGCATCCGAAGACGTCTTCGGCATGGTCCCGGACATGATCACCTCGGCCAAGGGAATTTCTTCGGCTTACGCACCCTTGTCTGCAACCATCATTTCCGAAGACATTTATAATGTAATCAGCGAGCCGCAGTGCGATGGCGGCATGTTTACCCACGGCTTCACCTATTCCGGTCATCCGGTGTGTTGTGCAGCCGGTCTCAAGAACATCGAGATTATCGAGCGTGAAGATATTTGCGGTCATATTCTTGAGGTTGGGCCGTATCTGGAAGAGCGCCTGAACTCGCTGCGCGATTTGCCGATCGTCGGCGATGTGCGTGGCAAGTGTTTCATGATGTGCGTGGAAAATGTCGCGGATAAAGAGACCAAGGAACTGTTGCCTGCCGAGGCTGGTGTGGGCAATCGAATTGCTGACGCCTGTGAAAAGCGCGGCGTGATCGTCCGCCCTATCGCCCATCTGAACGTCCTGTCACCGCCATTGGTCCTGACGCGAGATCAGATCGACTTTATGGTCGACACCTTGCGCGAGGCTATTATCGAGACACAGGAAAGCCTGAAAGCGGACGGTTACTGGAACGGTTAAACGACTCTCCCTGTCGTAAAGGAAAACCGGCGACTCTCTTCAGAGGGCCGCCGGTTTTTTTTAACTCTGCGTCAGCATCCATCAGGCTCGAAGCTGTGCGTTCTCCGGATCGTAAGCCGGACCACCGAGCACGGTTGCCGCACAGGGCTCACCCAGAATTTCCACGGTCAGGGAACTGCCGGGCGCGGCGTGGGCCGGATCAATATAGGCAAATGCCAGGCTCTGGCCGACCGCGTGTCCATAACCACCGGATGTCACTACACCGATTGCCTTGCCGTCGACCATGACAGGTTCGTTGCCACGGCAGTCGGCGTCCGTGACGTCTACACTCATGTAGACGCACTGGGTTTTGATGCCTTCCTGCTTGCGTGCCTGAACGGCGGCTTTGCCAATGAATTCACCTTTGTCATAGCGGACAAAGCGTTCCATGTCCGCCTCGATCATGGTGATTTCCGTGGTCAGTTCCGAGCCCCAACCCTTGTAGGCTTTTTCGATGCGCAGGCAGTTCAGGGCGTACGTGCCGAAATCAGCGATGCCGTGTTCTTCGCCCGCCGCCCATACAGCATCATACAGTTTTTCGATGTCGCCAATGGGGTGGTGCAGTTCCCAGCCGAGTTCACCCGCGTACGACACCCGAAGGGCGATACAATTTACGCCCGCCACGTCGATTTCCCTGCCACGAAGCCAGCGGAAAGCATCATTGGACAAGTCGGCGTCGGTAATCTTGCCCAGGACATCCCGGGACCTTGGTCCGGTGACTAGCAGCATACCCGTTTTGTCCGTCACATCCGTCACGGTCACTTCCTCACCATCCAACTGATGCTGTACCAGCCAGTCAAAGTCGTGAATCTGTGCGACAATGGATGACAGGATATAGAAACGGTTTTCTGTCAGACGGGTGATGGTAATTTCACTTTCGATACACCCGGCGTCGGTCAGCATGTGGGTGAGCCCGATACCGCCGTCGACCTGCGGAATGCGGTTGGCACACAGACGGTCGAGGAATGACGCGGCGTCGTTGCCGGTTACTTCGTACTTGGCAAAACTCGTCAGATCAATCACACCGACACGCTCCCTGACGGCCTTGCACTCACTGGCGACGGGATCAAAAGTATTATTGCGGCGGAAGCTCAGTACTTCGTCCTCACCGGTAGGTGAGTACCATTTAGGCCGTTCCCACCCGAAGGCGGCTGTGTAAATCGCCCCTTTGGCTTTCAGTTTTTCGTATAGTCCGGTTGTTTTGACGGGGCGACCGGCCATGCGTTCTTCGCCGGGTAATCCGGGCGCATACATCATTTCGTAGTCTTCAATGGACTTCTCAAGCGCGTAATCGCCAAATGCCCAGTCGCCATAACGGCGCGGCTCAAATTCGCGCGGGTTCAGTTCTGACTGACCATGGACCATCCACTGGGCCAGGAACTTGCCTGCGCCACCACCCTGGCTGATGCCGATGGAGGTGCCACAGAACTCCCAGAAATTCTTGAGACCGGCAGCCGGGCCGCCCAGGAACGAGCTGTCCGGCGTGTGGGTAATGGCACCACAGATAATGCGTTTGATGCCAACCTCGGCAAATTGCGGGAACCGTTCCGCCGCCCGCTCAAGATTCTCGGATATGCGGTCGAAGTCCGGGTCCAGCAGCGGATTTTCCAGATCCCAATCGGCACCATCAAGCCACACGGCCTGTGCGTCTGCTGTCTCGTAGGCACCCACCAGAATGCCCTGACCTTCCTGACGCAGATAGTTGGACGACCAGGGATCGCGAATAACCGGCAGTTCAAAGTCGAGGGCTTCGATCTCGGGCACGTTCTCGGTTACCACATAACAGTGTACCATGTTCACATAGGGTACTTTGAGTCCGACCATGGCGCCGACCTGAGGGCCATAACAGCCAGCCGCATTGACCACGTGCTCACAGATAATGTTGCCTTTTTCCGTGACAACTTCCCATTCCCCGCCTGGGAGCTGATTGATATCGACGACCCGGTTGCGCCGGTAGATTTCAGCACCGGCATTTCTGGCGCCACGGGCCATGGCCTGTACGGTACCGGACGGGTCAAGATGCCCATCGTCCGGTGTGTACGCGCCCGCGATGACACCGTCTGTATTCAGGAATGGGTGGTATTTCTTGATTTCATCAGGGCCGATGATCTCCATATCGAAGCCGATGTTCTTCGAGATACCCTTGACGTACTTGAACCAGTCCACTTCTTCTTCAGATATCGCCAGGCGGATGCCACCACAGTCGTGGAACCCGGACGTCTGACCGGTTTCTTCCTCCAGGCGCTTGTAGACCTGAATGCTCTCTTCATGAATTTTGGCATAGTTGTATGAACCAATGAAGTTCGGGCACTGGGCCGCAGCGTGCCAAGTGGAACCCGATGTCAGTTCGGCTTTTTCGCACAGAACAACGTCGCTCCAACCCTCACGGGTCAGGCTGTAGAGAAGACTGGTGCCGAAAATTCCACCACCGACAATGACAACACGTGCGTGGGTCTTCATACGTGAATTACTCCCTCTGGGACCAGATTTGGCGTTTCAGATCTTGTGCTGTTTTCGCAACAGGGAGGGGAGATTATCTGTAAATGAAAAAATGGGCAAGAAATTTCATTCTTGGAATTTATGATTTTCATTTGCTCAATTGACCAAGAAAATTTGCTCACTGATGACGACGGGGTCATTCGGAACCGCGCTTTTCTCTGGGAACGAAATTGAAATTCTGCCAAGGTTCTCCTGATCACAAGCAAAGGTACGACCCTCGCCCATGCGCATCGACCTCAATATCGTTTCCTACAACAGGCCTCAATATCTGACCCATTTGCTCACATCGCTGGCGAATCAGGTCTGCGACGGGTACACAATCGGCGACGTCCACCTGTTTCAGGATGGCCCCAAACTCCATCGGTTTGATGACGACTCGGCGCAGATTTCCACCTGCATTGAGCTGTTCCGGTCTGCTTTTCCAGATGGTCATGTCCACGCCGCAGAGGAGAACATCGGGATAAACGGCAATTACCGGGGACTTTGGGGTGTGATGGCGGCTTCGGAGTCGGAGGCGAGTATCGTGTTTGAAGACGATCTTGAGTTATCGCCCCATTATCTGACCGTCATGGCCAAACTTCTAGGCCACGCGGAAGAGAATCCGAACGTGGGGCTGGTATCCGCTGTTGGCCTGTTGGGGGCTCCTCACGAATCCCAGAAACAGCGGTTGCGGGCGTTGATGCCCATGGGCTCGTT
>JAJFID010000231.1 GCA_021775325.1 Rhodospirillales bacterium | reverse complement strand
ACCGTTCGTGTGGTTTCCGAAGTCACCGAGTCCAATGGGTCGTCGTCTATGGCCAGCGTTTGCGGTGCGTCACTTTCCATGATGGACGCAGGTGTGCCGCTGGCGCGCCCTGTGGCGGGTATTGCCATGGGTCTGATTAAGGAAGGCGATGAGTTTGCTGTTCTGTCTGACATTCTGGGTGACGAAGACCATCTGGGCGACATGGATTTCAAGGTCGCAGGTTCCGATCAGGGCATCACGGCATTGCAGATGGATATCAAGATAACCTCCATCACCAAAGAAATCATGGAAATTGCTTTGAAGCAGGCCCATGACGGTCGTGTGCATATTCTTGGTGAAATGGCTGCGGCTATTTCCTCATCCCGTGATGGTGTGAGCGACAATGCGCCGCGCATTACCACGCTGGTCATTAGCAAAGACAAGATTCGCGAGATCATCGGCCCTGGTGGCAAAATGATTCGTGAAATCTGTGAAACGACCGGTGCCAAGATCGATATTGATGATGACGGCACCGTCAAGGTTGCCGCTGTTGATGACGCTGCAGCCACAGCCGCTGTTGACTGGATCAAAAGCATCACAGCAGAACCGGAAGTCGGCACCATCTACAACGGTAAGGTTGTGAAGACCGTTGATTTTGGCGCTTTTGTCAACTTCATGGGTGCAAAAGACGGTCTGGTGCATATTTCAGAAATGAAAAATCACCGGGTTGGCAAGGTCAGCGACGTTGTGAACGTCGGCGATGAGGTCAAGGTCAAGCTGATCGGCATCGATGATCGCGGCAAGGTCAAGTTGTCCATGCGGGTTGTCGATCAGGAAACCGGCGAGGAAATCTCCGGTGACAAAGAAGAAGCTGAAGCAGACGCGTAAGCTGAGACCCGGGGGGTCGTTCCAGTCAAGAACGACAAACCCGCTGTAGAATAGTAAAGGCCGGTCCCTTCATCAGGTGATCGGCCTTTTTCTTTTGGGCCCGGTTCACGCTCTGAGGTCTTAACGTGTGATCTTAGCACCGAGAATATTGTTGCTAACATACCGTCAGCCTGTTAGGTGTACAGGGTTCAAGCTGAGCTCAAAAAACGAATAAAAGTCAACAGGCTCGAAAGTTCAGAAAAATTTGGTTAGCGTATCGGGCGTCCAACGCCTTGGTGCCGTTGATCGTGCAGGATAGACATTCCTGACACTTGGTTTTCGCGTGGCTTTTCTCCCCACCGTTTGACACGCAACCAAGGTCGGCAATCGGTTCCGCAGTTCCATTGTGGTTGTAGATTGCAGCATAAAATAATGAACTTTGTAAAACGCGACAGTAAAAAGCTGTATGTGGATTGACGCGCCCGAGTTTTGGCGACCAGTCAATGCCCTGCGGCACCACGTTATACGTTCCGTAATACGCACCGATTGCGACATAGTTGATGTGCTGTCCCCTTTGGCCAGCGCGTGATTTCGGGATCGCCTGAGATCACCGTGCCCGTGCGTATCTTTGTCACTGTCCAACACCATTGTTGACGTAGTGACGATCACACGATCGCAAGGATTGATCCATGGACAAATACTTACTTTTTACACCGGGCCCTGTAAACGTCGCCGAAAATGTGCGTTCCGCAATCGGCAAGAAAGACATTTGTCACCGGGAAGTCGAGTTTGAAAAATTGCTGTTGAGTATTGAAGGCAAGGTGCTGAGTTTGTTTGAAATTCGGCAAAAATCACGTTATCGGGCCGTCGTTGTTTCGGGCTCCGGAACGGCAGCTAACGAGGCCATGCTCTCTTCGGTTGTCGGTGACAAGAACATTCTTGTTCTGTCTAATGGTGAGTTCGGCGAACGCCTGCACGCCACTTCAAAAATACACAATTCCAATACATTCTTGCTCGAGTTCCCTTGGGGAGAGAGCATGGACATGGAGGCTATTGATACATTTCTTCAACAGCAACCCATCGATGTCATCGCCATGGCGCATCATGAAACCAGTTCGGGCATATTGAATTCGTTGGCGGACGTCGGCGCTTTATCCAAGGCAAACGGCGCTGTTCTCGTTGTTGATTGTGTCAGCAGTGCCGGTGCAGAAACCATCGACATGGAAAAGAACAACATTGCCTTTTGCTCCAGTTCAAGTTCGAAGGCGATTGGTTCGTACGCGGGCCTGTCTTTTGTCATTGGGAAGAGAACGGAGTTTGAGAAACTGAAAAGCAATCCTGCCAAATCCGCCTATCTGAACCTGCACAAATTTTACGATTCCATAAACAGGCACTCACAGACACCGAACACACCAGCCGTGCCTTTGTTCTATGCGCTCGAGCAGGCGCTTGAGAATATTCTGGATGAAGGTGTTTCCTATCGTCACGCCAAAATACGCCGTAAGGCAGAATTGCTGCGACAGGGCATGTCGAAACTGGGCCTGGAGTTCCTGCTGGAATCACAGGTCATGTGCTCAATGTTAACAACCGTTTTTGTTCCGCCCCACATCACCGTGGCGAGCTTGCGTCAAAAGTTACGGGAACACGGCATCATCATTTATGAGGGCAAGGGGCGTTTCAGTGGCAAGGCGTTCCAAGTCGGTAACATCGGTGAGTTAACTGACATCGACATCCAGTTTTTCCTGACCATTCTGCAGGACATCCTGTCACAGAAAACCAGCACCGCGCCATCAAATGTAACGCCGATTTTTGGGCGCACCCTGTGTCCCGTTGTACACAACGACAATGAAGTTTTGGTGACGGAAGACAGTCGATGAACGAAAAACTCCTGCGTCTGTGGGACACCAAGACCAAAGATGATGAGTGGTGGTCGTCGTTTGTCACGGCCCCTCTCGCCATCGCAATCAACTATGCCGTGGTCGATATCAAGTGGTTTACGCCCAACCGGATCACGTTAATTTCCTTTGTAACAGCAATTATCTCTGCGTTGTTCATTGTTGCTGGCGGGACGGTGAACTTTGTCATCGCCGCAATATTGATTCATGCGAGCCACGTATTTGACTGCATGGATGGGCAGATGGCCCGTTACCGTCAAACAACGTCGTCGTCCGGCAGTTATTATGACCGGGTGACGGATCAGATACAGGTCACCATTTGGTTTGGTGCGATAGCCTATGCGGCGCATGTTCAATCGCATGACCCATTACCCATTTTTCTCGCCTTTATCGGCGTTACTTTTTACGCGTTACGTGGATACGCGAAGTACGTTGCTATTCACGTCGAGATTTCACGGGATCGAGACTACCTGCAGAAGATGGCTCAAATTGATCTTAGGGATCAAAAGGCGGTCAGCGCAGGTCCGCAATTCGGATTCCGGTCCAACCTCCGATGGTTTCTGGGCGAGCATCTAAAAATATTCCAATTCGACGAGGGTGTGTTCATTTTCATGCTGTCGCTCGCCCTGCTGCTCAATCAGTTAACACCCATGCTTTGGGTCTTTGCAGCCAGCCAGTTGTTCTACGGCCTGTATCGAAGTTGGCAGAACGGTCATCAGATTGATCTCAATCAGCAACGCACCATCAACAAATAGACAGATAATCAACAACTCAGAAGGAGCCGAGGTTTAAAATGAAGGCAATCATTCTCGCAGCCGGTATGGGGTCACGAATCAGGCCCCTGACCGATAACTGCCCCAAGACTCTGCTGGAAATAGGCGGCATATCAATCCTTGAGCGGATGCTGTCAAACATTCAGGCATGCGGTATCAACGAGGTCATCATCGTACTTGGATACTTGCAGGAACAGATTGAAGATTTTGTAGAAAGTACGTTTCCGGACCTCGACGTTCACTACATCGTCAATACCCGGTACACCGAAACAAACACCGGGTACTCACTGATGTTGACCGAAGATCTGGTTAAGGGGGCACCGTTCGTAAAATTTGATGCAGATGTTGTTTTTGACAGAGAGATTCTGGAAAAACTGCTGGCCTCAGATGATCAGAACTGTTTGTGCATTGATAAGAATATCCAGCTTGATGCCGAAGAGATCAAGGTAGTGGTGAGAGACGGCAACCGGATCGTGAACGCCAGCAAGACCGTGTTGCCCTGTGACGCGATCGGCGAATCAATTGGCATCGAAAAGATATGTGTTGAAACAGCAGACATGTTGTTTTTGGAGCTCAAGGCCATGATGGCGCACGAGCACAATCTCCAGGAATACTACGAAGGGGCCTATGAGCGGCTCATCGGCAAAGATATTCCCTTTCATGCGTTGGACATCACCGATCTGAAATGGACAGAGATTGATACCCGGGAAGATTTCAACGCTGCAGAAAGAATTTTTGCTGCATTTAAGCCTGAGCAGCCCCTCATTGATTCGATGCCGTTTACCAATCGAGAAAACGTTGGATTGTAGCGATCACATGGGCGTGCCCTTGTTTGAAACCATGACTCAGAACCTCAATGCGCAGGGGTACAGTGTTCATAAAAATGCTCTGCCCATAGCATTGGGTTCCAGTCTCTGGAAGCAACTGAATAATTACCCGTCACCCGTGTTTCACGGGGCCGGCATCGGCAGAGGTAACGAGTTCAATCTGAACTTGACTGTTCGTACTGACGAAACGTTATGGATTGAAAGCAATACCAAAGCAGGGCAGGCATGGAATGCCTGGATGGCGTCGCTGCAGGCGTTCCTTAATGCGCGATTGTTTCTCGGGCTGTTTTCATTTGAAAGCCATTTTGCGCGTTACCAGCCCGGTGGATTTTACCAACGACACCAGGATGCCTTTGTTGGCGATGGCAACAGGATACT
This sequence comes from Rhodospirillales bacterium, assembly GCA_021775325.1. Classification (GTDB taxonomy): domain Bacteria; phylum Pseudomonadota; class Alphaproteobacteria; order Rhodospirillales; family Casp-alpha2; genus JABJGO01. The sequence continues at coordinate 4,135 of JAJFID010000231.1, read as the reverse complement.
GTCCGTTGTTGTATACCTTAATCGAGGCTGGGTTGCCGCTGACGCAGGCGAGTTAGTGTTATTCACGGGTAACAGGGCGACCCAGGCGATACATGTCGCGCCAGAATTTGGCACAATAGTGGCGTTCCTGAGTGAAACATTCCCCCATGAAGTCTTGAAGACAAACCGGGACCGGCATTCCATCGCAGGCTGGTTTCGGGCAAACGGGTCGCGTTCAAACGCAGTCGATCCACCGCAATAGTTAAGGCCTAGACTGCAACCGATCCTCCAACAAACTATCCTTATCATGGGAGATGATAGTTGGATCAGCCCGTCAATTTTTATATCGCGTGATGCCACGCATGAACTGTGTTATAAAATAGACACCGCTTCGGCGAGGCTTTCTCGTTTTTCGCCTGGTTATTCTTACGATTCTAAAAAATCATGCGCTCCCCCCGGAATATCAAAGGGAGCGAATAATGATTTTCTGTGCTCAAGCCAAATCTTGTTAACGCGCCTGTATTGCAAGGCGTTTGTGGACCTCTTCGACAACACTTGGTCGGAGGGGCACCTAATCACATTTATTTTAAAGGGAGTTGTATTATGAATTTCGAAACAATTAAGGCCCCGTTAATGGGCGCTGTTGGTGGCGCCGTCGTAATGGCGGTTGTTGGCTTTTCATACGGGGGCTGGGTCACGTCAGGTAGTGCCGCTCAAATGTCCGCAAGCGCAGCGAATACCGCCGTTCTTGCTCGCCTGACACCAATGTGTGTTGAGCAGTATAATCAGGACCCAAACAAAGTTATGAAGCTTGAAGCTTTTATGGAGATAAATAGCTGGGCCAGAAGCGATTATGTGGCAGAGCAGGGTTGGTCAAAGCTTCCTGGCGAAATGGAAGCCGACCCCAACGTATCAAAAAATTGTGCCTTTGAGCTTGCTGAATTAGTGAGCTGATTGAATTCACAATAGTTTCTCATCATATCAGCCCTGCCAAGGAATTGCGCAGGGTGGATATACAACCCTTGACCACTTCACCAAAATCCCCCCCCCAGCGTTTGACTGATCATCCGTATTGAGGCGAAAAGTGACACGCCTTGAGATGAGATCAGGCTCGATTTGAATGTTTGATTACGGCGATTGGGTGGCCTTTCACCGAGGCCTGTCATTTGTGTGGCTTGAATTTACTGTCCGACAAATGGCCACGACCGAAATATCAGTTGATTGATCTTGTCATTCCTGTGCGGGTGATTGGGTGAGGTCAGGTTCTCGAGAATGCCGGCGATTGCCATGGCCCGGACTGGCATTGATATCTGTTCTTTGGCCAGTTTTCGGTGGCACCCGGATTTTCCGAGCTATGGCAACAACAATGGGCGGGCAGATTGTCCAGATTTGCTGTCGATTTGGCTTCGATTTGAACGGTTTATCAGGCTGAGACATTGAAAAAACTTGGCACGGGCGTCAAACTGTCGTTTAAACTAAACATAGGCCATCATCCCTGATCTTCTCTAGGAGCCACGTTCCTTTGACCCAAAAAGACAGTTACACATACGAGGACCTTTTGGCCTGTGGCCGAAGTGAGTTATTCGGACCTGGGAACGCTTTGCTGCCAGCTCCGCCAATGCTGATGCTGGATCGTGTTACGACGATCAATTCTGATGGCGGGGCCTATGGCAAAGGACTGATTCAGGCCGAGTATGATATCAATCCGGACCGATGGTTTTTTGACTGCCATTTTATCAATGACCCGGTTATGCCTGGATGTCTTGGTGTTGATGCGTTGTGGCAGTTGTTCGGCTTTTATCTTGGTTGGACCGGGGCGCCGGGTCGTGGCCGTGCCCTCGGCGTCGGTCAGGTAAAATTTACCAATCAGGTCTTGCCTACGAACAAACTTGTGACATATCAGATAGATGTGAAGCGTGTCATGTCACGCGGCATAACCCTTGGCTTTGCTGACGGCACCATGATGGTGGATGGTGAATTGGCCTATGACGCCAAGGATTTACGGGTTACGCTGGTACCAGATGGTGCGGGCGAGGAATAGGCGAGGCAGGAATTGTCATGAGACGAGCAGTCGTAACCGGCATGGGGATCGTGTCGTGTATTGGCAACAGCGTTGACGACGTCACCACGTCGCTCCGCGAGGGGCGATCCGGCATTACGTTCAACGAAGATTTCAGGGACCGCGGATTCCGAAGCCAGGTCTCCGGTCGGCCCGATATTGATCTGGAAGCAGCCGTTGACCGTCGCTGGCGTCGATTTATGGGCGATGGAGCGGCCTATAACTATGTCGCCATGGAACAGGCAATTGCGGACTCAGGCCTGGAAGAATCGGAAGTTGTTAATGTTCGCACCGGTTTGATCATGGGTTCTGGAGGGCCTTCCACCAAAAACCAGGTTTGGGCTGCTGATACGGCGCGGGAAAAAAGCGCCAAGAAAGTGGGACCATTCATGGTGCCACGGGCCATGTCTTCAACGAATTCCGCCACTCTGGCGACAGCGTTCAAGATCAAGGGCGTCAACTACTCCATCACATCAGCCTGTTCTACCAGTGCTCATTGCATTGGCAACGCGTCTGAATTGATCCAGATGGGCAAGCAGGATGTGGTTTTTGCCGGCGGCGGTGAAGAGCTGGACTGGACTCTGTCCGTATTATTTGACGCCATGCCTGCCATGAGCTCACATTTCAATGATACACCGGAAAAAGCTTCCCGCGCCTATGATGTCAACCGTGACGGATTTGTGATTGCTGGCGGTGGCGGTGTGCTGGTGATCGAGGAGCTGGAGCACGCCAAGGCACGCGGTGCCAGGATCTATGGCGAAGTTGCAGGATATGGGGCCACGTCTGATGGCCACGATATGGTGCAACCGTCCGGCGAAGGCGCGGTTCGGTGTATGAAAATGGCCATGGAAACGCTGGACCGCCCTGTCGATTACATTAACACCCATGGTACATCCACGCCCGTGGGTGACACCAAGGAACTGGAAGCAATCCGCGAAGCATTCAGCGATCACAATCGCATTCCGGCCTTCAGTTCAACCAAGTCACTGACGGGCCATTCACTGGGCGCGACCGGCGTACAGGAATCCATCTATAGCCTCATCATGATGAAAGAAAACTTCATTACGGCATCGGCAAACGTAGAAGAGCTCGACCCGGACGCGGCTGATATGCCTATTGCCCTTGAACGCCAGGATGACGCCGACGTGAACTGCGTCATTTCCAACAGCTTCGGCTTTGGCGGCACAAATGCGACACTGGCTTTCAGCCGGTTTGAAAACTAGACAGGCACATGACAACTCTCAATCAGGTATCAACCAGTAGCGCCGGTCTGATGACCGGCAAGCGCGGCGTCATTATGGGCGTTGCCAATGATCATTCCATCGCCTGGGGCATAGCCCGAAAACTGGCGGCCCATGGCGCAGAACTCGCGTTCACCTATCAGGGCGAGGCTCTCGAAAAACGGGTTCGTCCGTTGGCAGAATCCATAGGCTCAGACATTATGATTCCCTGTGACGTGGAAGATGACGCATCTATCGCAAACGCGTTCTCCACGGTCCGCGAATCCTGGGAATCCATTGATTTCGTCGTTCATGCGATAGCGTACTCTGACAAGGATGAGCTGAATGGACGTTATCTGGAAACAAGTCGCAGTAATTTCCTGCGCACCATGGATGTGTCGTGTTTTTCTTTTACAGCCACGGCCAACGCAGTTGCCGCCGCCATGCCCAGTGGCGGAAGCCTGCTGACATTGACATTTTCCGGTGCGGAAAGGGTTGTGCCAAACTACAACGTCATGGGTGTTGCCAAAGCAGCCCTTGAGGCCAGCGTACGGTATCTGGCTGCTGATCTGGGCGGGCAGGGGATTCGCGTCAATGCAATTTCGGCGGGCCCTGTTCGTACATTGGCGGGCAGCGCCATATCCGGCGCGCGCCATATTTTCCGCTGGAGCCAGGATCATTCACCGCTCAAACGCAACGCTGATCTTGAAGACCTGGGTGGATCAGCTCTCTACCTGCTGAGCGACCTGTCCAATGGCGTGACGGGCGAGGTCCACCACGTGGATAGCGGATTCAATATCGTGGGCATCCCCGACCCGGATTCTCAAAAGGGTTGAAGCGGCGCAGAAAATAAAGAAAAATAATCCTTATAAAAATA
>JAJFID010000024.1 GCA_021775325.1 Rhodospirillales bacterium | reverse complement strand
GACCGAACGCACCCTGTTCACGCACATCGATAAGGGCAATTTCCTGCCCGTCTCTCAATGCGGCCATCAGGTCAGGTGCTTCCAGCGTTTTCACAATCGCAATCTAATCCTTAAAGGCGTCCAGTCCATAACCGCCTGTGGCTTCAGTGCCATCTGCCTTGATCGGGGACTTCTTTTCGCCCATGTGCGTATCATAAACCCTGGCCACAGCAGGTCGCGCCAGCAGCATATCGATCAGATTCTTGATGCGCGGGTAGTCCTCGGCCCGGGTGGGAAATATCTCCGGCCAGACGGCCTGCATGACAAAAAGATAGTCGACAATGCTGCGTCGCTCACCGCAGAAATAGGGACCATTTTCCAGGCCCTGTTCAATGGTTTCCATTACCGATGACAGACGCCCCAGCGATGCCTGCAGAAACCGCTTCTGGGTATCAACGTCGTTTGGAAAATAGATCTCCGGATGAAACTGGATCATGACATCTGTTTGCAGTGTGGTGGCCAGATAGTGGAACCATTGCAGGAAGGCTGCGCGTTGAGGCTCGTCTTTTTCAACGATCAGGTTGGCGTCAGGGTGACGTTCCGCCACGTAGTAGGCAATGGCACCGGTTTCGAAGATGGTTGTATCACCATGCCGTAACGCGGGAACCCGACCATGCGGGCTGATGGCATGAAATTCCGGGTCGAGATCGTCCGTGAATATCTGAACCCATTTCACCTCATAGGGTGCGCCGGTTTCTTCGAGCACAGCATGGGCTGTCATGGCATAGGAATTGGGATAGGCGAATAGTGTGTACATGGTGGTTAGGGTTTCACTCCTTAAGCGGTTTCCAGATCCAGACGTCCGATGCTTTCGTCGCCCATGCTGATACCCAGCCCATTGATGTACCGTGACCAGTAGGCGAAACAGGCGGTTGCCTGAACAGCTTCGAGGATCTCCACGTCTGTTGCGCCTGCTTCCCGCAGTCCGTCAACATCATGCCGGGCCACCGCATGAGGTCGCAGGCATAATTTCTCGCCGAATTTCAGGATCGCGGTCTGTTTTTGATCATACAGTGATCCGTAATCCCGTATCCGAATGGACTCCAACATCTGCTGACCCAGTTCTCTGTCACCCAGCAGATTGATGAAGTTCTCACCGTGATTGGTCAGCGCATAATCACATCCGGCGAGCGTCGCCGCCTGCGATGCCAGTAACTCCAGAAACCATGGCGCACTGACCAGTTCCGGGTCGTGCAGAACGGCCCTGTAGTGCGCGTCGGCGGGCAGCAGCGGTGCGGGCTGCAGCGAGCTGGCCTGATACAGATTATGAATTTTTCCGTGCGCGCCCTGCAGTTGGCTGTACAGATCCAGCAATTCCGGGCCGGCATCCTGTGGGCTGATTGTCCTGATCCAGCAAAATGAACCGTCCGGTTTTGACATTTCGGGCTCATCGAGGCGGGACAGAGCCTGTTCCAGCATGACACACATGGTCATCACGCCAGTCCACGTGTCGCGGGCGTCTGTGGGCAACAGGGGGACGATCAGATCGACGGACGAAAGCCACGCACCGGGCGTATCATAACACGGAATTCCGTTGATCTCGGTGGCCTGCCCACCGGGGTCGTACGGACAGTTCACATAACCCAGCAGATTGACGGGCTCGGCCCCGATTTTCAGCGCAAGGTCATGCCCCAGTTGCGCGGTCTGTTCATTGAGGCCAACAAGAAGGACTGTTGTCATGGTGTATGCCGTTCTACGTGTTTGCGGATATTCACACACCGATGTTCCGCAACATCTCAAATGCGTCTTCCTGCCCCGGATATTGTGACAGCAGGGCCTGTGCTTCGGGGGAGTTGGTGAATACAAACTCGCCATCCTGCCACAGTGTTTCACCATCCAGAGAAATCGTTGAGTCTATTACGATGATGGCAATTTCGCCCGGTGGATAATTACCACAAGTATGCAGATGGGTGTATCGGGGGCTGCTGAACGCCACCGTTCCCCATCGGGTCATATTGTCAGCAACACTGGCAGTGTAGTGAGTTTTTGGATGGTGTCCGGCGTGCCACGAATGAACGAAGCTGGGGTCAATATCAAACAATCCACCCACATAGTCATAATGCTTGCGTACGGTCTCTGCCTGCGGGCCGGTAAAGTCTTTGATGCGCCCCTCTTCAATATGTATCAGTGCCGCATCGTCAATTATCATGCCGTTTGGCTCGTAGCGACGGTTTTGCGTCGACATAATCCACTTGGTTGCGGCAGTACCGGTCATGGAGGCAGCGTCGATTGGCGGCAGAATGCCAAATGGAAACAGGCCCACCGTAAACTCGTTTGGTTCCTGTGCCGTCAACGGGCGCGGTTCCAGATAACCGGTGAGGTCTGTGCCCAATGGACAGGTAACACGCCATTCGCCGCCCTTGGCCCATCTGGCACGCAACAGGGCCGCCAGATCTTTCATAAGTCCGTGGTGCACAGTACCAAAAGGCGATCCCAACAGATCCATATCCAGTGTATAGGTCATGGTCTTGGTAGACTTGCCGGGCGTCTCGCAGAACCGGACCTGATCGCCGGCCTGGCTGAAGAAAATGGTATGATCCGAAGTCTGCATAGCCTCACTAACACTATCGGGGAATGCGTCCGGGCCACTGATAGGGGGAATATGAAGCTGTGTAACCCAACTTCCCATATTTTTGGCAACATCGGCAACCAGATCGCCTACAGCCGGATCGTAGTGTCCGGTGCCGGTCTCTTCACAAACCAGAGCGAGTTTCTGACCCGCTTGTAGCCCGATACAGTTCTCCAGCAGGTTTTGTGCACCGGCCACGGGATTGGACTGCCAGCCCTTATCCTGGTGAGGGCGGGTATCTTGGTGAGGAATAGGATTTTGCATGGGTTCGTCCGCCGACTATGATGCTTTTGTGTTGTCTCGTGCGATGAAGTGGATTCGCGCTTGTGGTCCGATCACAAAATCAACCATAACTGTGATCACACTTGTTCGCAATATGATATTCGCACTATCGGTGCAAAGATTTTGATACAGCAAAGCAGTCCTATTGGTGCGTTATCCCGATGCCATCAGGTAATCATAAGCCGACAGCACATGAGTTCGTACCGTGTGGAAAAAATCATCGACGGGTACATTCTCGTCGCTGGAGCCCATACCCGTCGGTGCGGGACCGTAGACGTACGCCGGGATGTTTTCATATCGCCACAGGCGCGTGTCGGTGCCACCCAGGCTGACGACGGGTGTTGGCCTGAACCCGCGCAGACTCTCCACATTGTTCTGAATGATCTCGACCATTTCACCGTAGGGATCGCAGTAGGATGGCGCGCTGTAATTCACTTCTTCCATAACGGCCTCGGGATAGGTTGCCGTGATGTCATTTACAATCGGTAAAATATGCTCCCGTGTGACGCCTACCGGTAATCGGATATCAGCTTCGAAGGCGCATTCCCCGGGAATCATGTTGGTTTTCAGGCCACCCTGGATGGTGCCAATATTCAGGGTCACACGCGATACGGTTTCGCCGGCACCAATGCCCATGGCCTTGTCACAAGCCGCCATGGCGTCCGACTGCGCCTTCTGAAGATTATGGGGTAAATCGAAATGCATGTCCTCCAGCGACTCCAGGTCATGGATCATGCGACTGGCAATTCGCGTGGCTGATTTAGTCGCGTGTGTGTAGGCCCCGTGCGCGCCTGAGGTGCGTATAGTGAATTTCAGCCACAGGGGGCCTTTCTCGCCGTAACGGATGGAGTAGGGACTGGATGGTTCACCATTGAGACAGCAATCGCCCCGTACCTCCGGCTCATGTTCCATCAACCAGCGCGCTCCCCAGGGGCCAAACGTTTCTTCATCCGATACGCAGGTCAGTGTCAGTGTACCTTTGAGTCTGTCTTTCAGGCGGTGTAGCAGAACATAGGTCCAGATGCTGGCGCTGGTTCCGCATTTCATATCGGCGGCACCACGACCGTAGATTTTGCCATCCCGCAGTTCTGCGGCCCACGGGTCCGTGGTCCAGCCATCATCAGCGGGATTTTCGCTGACCGGAAAAACATCAACATGACCATTGAGCACCAGATGCCGTCCCGGCCTGTGGCCTTCGAACGTGCCAACCACGTTAGGCATGGCGGGCTCCGGCGCAACCAGCCGAAATGGTGCGCCCTGGTGTTCAAGAAATGTTGTGATGTGAGCCACCGCATTGGTTGTGTCGCCGGGCGGGTTGGGGCTTTTGGCCCGCACAAAATCCTGAAAGAACGCCAGCATGGCGTCCTGTTCGGCGTTGATCCACTCCAGCAGTTGCGCGCGGTCCGTCATCGTCGACCTTTCAATGCAAAACATCGTTTCGCCCGTGGCAAACCCTACAACAATCGCAGTCCATACTCAGCAATTTTCGCAGTTTACAGAAATGCCGCGCGACAACCATCCGTTGACGCCTGGCAAAATCAACACGATCAACTGGGCGGTCGCCTTGGGAAAAGCACGGAGTTGTGGTAAAATTGACCCTTGGAGTGCGATTTACGTTACGAATTGGCTCAACCTGAAATGATCGCACTCTCGTCAACAGAAACCGGGAGAGGAGCGATGCTTGTATCAGAAATGCTTCGTAAAAAAAGTGGTGTGGCCATTACCATGCCGCCGCACGATCACGTCAGTACGGCCATCCATATATTCAAGGACAAGAAAATTGGAGCGATCATGGTCTGCGGGCCAAGGGGCGATCTGGTCGGCATGATCACCGAGCGGGACGTCCTGCACAGTATGGCCGACCATGGCGCCGCGACGCTGGCCTTTGAGGTCGGTGAGATCATGTCCCACGTCTACACCTGTGCCATGGATGACAATGTGAGGAGCGCCATGCG
>JAJFID010000230.1 GCA_021775325.1 Rhodospirillales bacterium | reverse complement strand
CTGTCGGGGGTTGCGCCCTGAATAGATGAAGCCAACATTTGGTTTCGCTTTTAGAATTTCGCTAACCACATACAAGAACCGGTCGTTGTCGGCCTTTTCCTCACGTGAAATCGTTCCTATGAGCAGATCGTGTTTTTCGCGGAATGTTTCGCGGATCTGTTCAGCCGCCGGTTCTTTCGTAACATCGCTCAGGTTTTCGAATATGCAAGGCACCGTCCGCCATTCTCGGCCAAACAGCACTCTGGTCTCATTTGCATCCGACAGTTCGGCTGCTACCGCAATGTTGCCGTCTGTATTGGTAAACGCACTGGGCCAAAACCGGACAGACAACCAAATTTGAACGGGTGCCAGCCGGAGTTCGAATGCAAATGCCATCATGGGAAGGACTGAAAGCCAGATGGCAGCCGTGACGTTGTCCTGTGCGAGCCGTTCCCGCAACTGGAGCAGTCGCGTGGTGACGTTTGTGGGATCAAGACCCACAAGCACGGAATCATTCTCAATGAGTGACAACCACACGACCTCAGCACCCACATCCGCGCAACGCGCCGCCATCTTTTTACTGTGTCCGTTAAGTACATACACCCGAGGCACAAGAGGACATGCCGCGCCCAGGGCCTTGAGCCCCTGGAGGGCAGAGAACATAAAGTCAATATGCGCGAGGTTCCCGGCGGCCGGTACAATGAACCCGACTATGGGTTTATCTCCTGCATTGCCTGTCAGATGTGTATTGGGTGGAGGGTTCTGGTCGGCAAACTTCTTGCCTGCCGTGATCATTTGCGGGACCCACTGCTGAAAAGATTCCTCATAATGATCGGCAGTTTCGATTTTCATCAACCAGACACTGTAAATAAGCGTTTCGAGTGCCAGGGCGGCGTTAAACCTGTCATGTTCAAGCGTTGACAGGAGAATTGGTAATGCGGCGGCGTTGTACACCATCCGCAACCAGGGTTCCGGGGACGTTTTATCGAAGCAGAGTGCTTGCAGCATGTTCAGCGACACATCAAAAAGATTTACGTCGTCCGCGACAGCAAGCAACGTGGAGATATCTGTCCACTGCGCGATTCTCTCTGCATCCACAACATTTGCATAGAATTCATGCTGCCACAGGAACAAACCAATGAGATCGAAGTTGTCGCACCATATGAATCGTTCCTCACGTAACCAGCAAAACAGGTCATCCAGGGCAGTTTCCCGGCCGTGGAGAATGGAATGGAGGCAAATAGTCGATATGACATTGTCCGTTTGTCCGTCTGGATCGGTCGTACCGGTTCCAATTAATCGCAGCAGTTCTGAGAAAACTGCCTCCCAGTGGGTATTAACTTCCACCGTCCATCCACACAGGTGGAAAAAATGGGCTGCCTTGCCGAGTACATCGCGATCAAGGCGGATTGTCCCTCGTTCTTCTGACTGTGACGCGCGAAGAAGCGCTTCACCCAAGGCCGTCTTCACCTCTGTACAGACCGGGGTATCCAGTTGCATAGCTTCCGCAATGTTTGGTGACGCGAGCAAAGATAGTAACTCGTCCAGATCGCTCCAGTTATGGCAATCCGAGAGTCCCGACGTTAGAATCAGGCCAAGATCCTGCAGGCTATTTTGATTATCTTCCTGATCAGTTGTCAGTTTGGAGTTCCCCGTATTCAATTGTTTGCTCAAAATCCACTAAATGAATTTTTCTGCGTTGTGGTGTGGCGTTTGTCGTAGGGTTACTTCGCAAGCGAGTCGGAGAGTCATGGCAGACAAAGACAATAGTGGCGATAATATGAGACGAGCACCATGCCACGCAATAATCTTTCACACGGTTGGCGACGTACATAGATTTGGCGCCTTGCGTAGAAGGGATTGATCAACAGATGGAGCCGGGTATTCTATGAGACAGTGAAACAGATTGCGGGCGGTCATCCAATGCGAAAGTTGCATATTGGCGGAATTTACAAAGCCGTCGAACCTGGATGGGAAATTCTGAATCATATCGACGCACCCGGTGTCGATCATATCATGGATGCACGTGATCTATCCGGGTTTGATTCAGACACGTTCGGGTGTATTTACGCATCCCATGTCGTCGAGCATTTTGATTACACGGGTGAACTACAGGCAACGCTGGCGGAATGGCTCCGCGTCCTGCAACCCGGCGGCATGCTTTATGTAAGTGTGCCGGATATTGAAGTGATTGCTCGACTGATTCTCGATAAGGAGAATCTAGATTTCAATGACCGTTTTTTTGCCATGCGTATGTTGTTCGGTGGTCATAATGAGCCTGATGACTATCACCTGGTCGGCCTGAGTTGGGAGTTTTTGCGCGAGTTTTTGCTGGCAGCGGGTTATGTAGATGTAAGCAGGGAGGAACGATTTGATATGTTTAAGGATAGCAGTGGTAAGGTGTTCAAGGACGTTTTGATCAGTTTGAACATGACCGCCGTCAAACCATCAGACCCTGGTCAAGCCTAGAACCTGCTCAGGTATTGGCTGGCAATGTCGCTGCCATTGCGTTTATCGAGCAATGTCAGGATGTGCAAAGTCAGGTCATAGGATCCAATCATTTCATGCCCGATAAGGGCAAGTTTTAATAGTTTCTCGGTAGACGTCGTTTCGTACAGCCTGGGATCACGAAAGTACATTGCATCGCCCCAGATGGGCTGATTCAAACCGTCATGTGGATTGTTGCGAACGATCATGGGTTTGAATGCACGGCTGGCGACACCTACCAGGCCGTGGAACATGTACCCACTCTTTCGCATATGCTGATCGACGTCAGCGAACATGGGTTGATCCACATACATCTCGACAAATTCTACTTCAGTAAAGACGAAGATGGCATTCTTCAAAACCTCGGGTCCGCCACGGAGTACATCCAGCTCGGCACCCTGCACATCAAGTTTGATAAAGTCCACGTCGCCGAGGTCATCAATGTTGTCAAGACGCGTAGTGGAAACAGGTTCTGAGTCGACTTCGTCAAAGATCTTTTTCAGGCCAGTAAACAAATCCAGTACGGGTTTGTTTGGTTTATAGAGTGAACTGCTCATAGGCTGGCGTAGATGATGGAACGTGCCAT
>JAJFID010000229.1 GCA_021775325.1 Rhodospirillales bacterium | reverse complement strand
TCTGGAACGGGCGCATTGCGGAACCGCGGAAGGTGGTGGCTGATACGCTCCGATGTGGTGTCGTTCATATCGTGGGCCGTGACCATGGAAATGCCGGGGTCCATGCGTGTGGCGCTGATCTCACCTGTTATGTCATTGCTGGCGATCCACCAGGCTTCTTGGATATCCGCAATTACCATATTGAAGGATCGATAAGCCATGGGGTCCAGATCGACCAGAGCTTCGGTCGCCGCGCGCGCCTCTGCATGATCCAGTGCTTCGAGAGGTAGCTCACCCCGTGATCGTTTCCCGGGCATGGGACCCAGCGAGTCCACCCTGTTGAGAATGCATGCAACCAGTCCGTTATCATTCATGCCCAGCCAGGTGCCGCCGGCCAGAACGTCCAGTCCCGCCGTGACATGGTCGCGATCCGGCCAATGCCGCGCCGGTGACTTGCACGGGCGGTCCCGCATCTCGTCACGGTTGGCAGCCAGAATCAGGGGCCACGCGTGTCCGGGTCGTATGAGCGTAACAACAGTACACATGATGTCCGGGGTAACGGACGCACTTGCCGTGGTCAAGGGCTGAGCTTACATGTGATATGGATTTGAGACGCAATGTCGTGGAATTGTCATGATCCTAGTGTGAATATGGCATTGCGCCGCATGGGTGCACCCTATAAAACAGGGGCACAGAATTCATACAGACTGCTGACGTCAACAGGGATAAAAGTTCATGAGTGATTCATTCAACGATCGGGAAAAAGGCTTCGAAGCCAAATTCAAACTGGATGCGGAACAGGCTTTCAAAGCCGAAGCGCGTCGGAATCGCCTGTTGGGCGAATGGCTGGCGGATAAGTTTGGTGTGCCGGAATCTGAACGGGCTGAATATGCAAAATCAATCGTTCTTGCCGATATGGACGAACCCGGCATTGAGGATGTCATGCGCAAGGTCATGGCCGACATTGAGACGCACGGAGTCGATATCTCCGATGCAGAAGTCCGTGCCAAGATCAGCGAACTGGATGCCGTCGCGGCTCAACAGATCGCCAGCGAGTAATCGCGAGCAACGCGCCAGATTTGCCAATGCCGGAATTGCCCAGTGACTGATACCCCGGAACTGTTCCGTGTATCTGCCAAGGCCGTGGTCTTCGTGGGTGACCGGATACTGTTGCTGCGTACATCGGCAGGTAAATGGGACTTGCCTGGTGGTCGTCTGGAAAGCGGCGAAGATATCGAAGGCTCATTGACACGCGAGTTACAGGAGGAAATGGGCGTCAATATACCCATTGGGCCTGTAGTTTATTGCGGTGTTCGTCGGCGCGATTCACCCAAACAGAATGTTGTTGTAGTCGCTCATCTTTGTATCATGATGGTGGACCTGGATCAGATCCTTCTGAGTGACGAACACGAGGAATTCCGGCTGTTTGGCGCAAATGAGATCGATGCGCTGGGGCTGGTGACGTCCTATCGGGAAGCCATAATCCGAGCCTTCGAGCATAGGCTTATCTAGTTTCTCGCAAACGAGTTTCTTTAAATGTCACTTTACTGATGTTAACTGCCCGGTCAAAGGCGTTTGCCAAATTGTGACACCATACTGAAAATACAACTTGATGAAGCGCGTCCGCCACACAATATGACTCTGGGAAATGTTCTCCTTCTGGTGGCACAAGACCGTAACTCATGGGCGACAATCCTGATTATGTAATATCTGCGGGCGAACGCGACTCGATGCATATTCTGCCGCTTGCGGCCCTGGATATCGAAACCAAGGGATTACATACCTCACGTTTAATCAAGAACAGTCGTCTCCTGAGTGTCGTCGAAATGTTCAGGGAAGAGGGCGTTGGCAGTGGCCAGATGGAAGTGGATCACCTTTATACGGAGTTTGGCTGGTCGCAAACGGAGACTCCGCCTGATCTGACGCTGTTGCGAAAGCTCTCCCTGCTGAACAGCTATGATGTTTACAGTTTGCGAATTTCATTGCGTGAGCAGGGTATCAACGTGAATGACATGAGCGCGCTCGAGTTATCTGCCGACAAAAAGGTGGAACTGGCTCAATACATGAAGGCATTCACGGAGCCGTTGATCGCCAAAATATACGGCGGCGAAACTATTACAGCGGACAGTATGGAAGATGTGGTGGGGTTATTCGCCGATCCAGATGTGCACAAGGTGCGCGAACGACTGCAGGCAATGGCTGAAGAACTGCAGATCGAAATTGAGGACGTGCCGCAGTTTTTGGAAGATTTTGGTGATGTCTTCCTGTCTCTGTCCTATTACCGCAGTTGCATGGATCAGATCGAACCCATGGTCGACGAATTTTCCGCATCCATTGACGAGTTGAAACAGAGTTATCAGTTCAAGAACAATGTATCGCTCATGGAAACCTGTCGACTGGTGGAATCAACAATTGTCGATCTGCTGGCCGCAATCGGCGGGCGCCTTGAGACGTTTGAACGCAAAACCCAGGATATGTGGAAGGACATGAGTGCGGCGCGTTTTCGCGAGGTAAAGAACCTGATCCAGAGTTATCACAACGTCATTGGCGGTTCGTTGTGTGCTCTGACCGTGAAAATGGATGCCTGGAACAAGAATTTTCCCGACCGCAACACGGGCGGTCCGACAAAACGATCCGAGTTCATTATGTCCGAAATGAAGGAAGGCATCGACAAGATCCGACAGATCCAGGCTCAGGATGCAAACAAATAGGGGATTGCATCATGAAGCCAGATATGATCTTCAGGCGTTGAGGGAGACGTATCAATGCTCATGAAATTCGGCAGAGCCGTTTACTGGATTGGCCTCGTAGTTGGATGTCTGTTCCTGCTGCTTAATGTGGTACCGCTTGGCGTCATGCTGGGAATTTTGCCGGGTGCCGAGAATGGCAAACCCTGGATCGGGATGATGATCCTGACAACGCTTGGGGTCCTGACCTGGGGTATTAGTTGGGCAATACGGTATTTGACCACAGGTGCCACGCATATCAGTCCGAAGGCAAAGGGCTGGTATCAGGATGTCGCCTGATACATCCAGTTCTGTACCATTAGGCAGAGACAACCACCTTTCGGGCATCGTGTTCGTGCTGTCGGGCGTTTTTGTCGTCACTGTTATGGACGCCATTGCCAAATTTCTGGTCGAGGCGGATTACTCCCCTTTTCAGATTCTCGCCGTGCGCGGCTGGATTATCACCGCTTCGTTCCTGATTTGGATGGCGTTTCGCGGCCGATTGGGATCGCTGAAAACCCATCGGGGACACCATCATGCTATCCGTAGTCTGATCGGGTTTTGTGCGCCTTTCCTGTTTTTCACAGCGCTGGGGTTGATGCCACTGGCGGATACAGTGGTGGTGACATTTGCAGCCCCCTTTGTCATGACAGCACTGTCCATTCCCCTGTTGAAGGAGACGGTGGGGTGGCATCGCTGGGGTGCCATATGCGTGGGGTTCGTGGGCGTGGTTATTGTCGTGCAACCCAGTGGCGGAACCTTTCAGGTGGGTGCTCTGTACGCACTAGGTGCGTGCCTTTCCTACTCATTAATCCAGATCATGACCCGGTGGATGAGCGGCACAGAAACGCCTGTGCGGATCGTGTTTTACTTCAATCTGGGGACGGCCATTATCGGTACCTGTGCCCTGCCATTCGTGTGGAAGGCCATGCCGCTTGACGATGTGTTGATCATCTGCGCCATGGCCGGTGTCGCTGTCACGGGTCATATCATGCTGACCGTGGCGTTTACGAAGGCACCCATCAGCGTTGTCGCGCCGTTTGAGTACTCAGCGCTGATCTGGTCAGCCCTGTTCGGGCTGCTCATTTGGGGAGAATTCCCAGCCCGTCATGTGTGGTTCGGGGCGGCAATCATTGTCATCAGTGGTATCTATATGATTCATCGTGAGAGCCTGAAGAAACATGAAGCGAATGAGCCCGCAAATGTTATCGATGTGATACCAAAACTCTAGCGGGATGTTTCAGAGACAAGAGACATAACCCAACCTGTGAGGGCTATTTTATGGCGTGCTGCGCCCGACCAGAGTGGCAAAGCCGTGCCGGATGGACTCCGCCATTGCTGACACGGCGGCGGGATGTTTTTTTTGCGCACTGCTCAGCATAAGGCTTGATGAGGGCAGGGCGGGAAAGCCCGCTGCCGGGCCGAGGATTTTCATGTCCTGCTCAACCGTGCTGCGGGCCAGTACACCGACAGCCAGACCAGCCCGGACAGCAGCCTTGATTCCGGCGACACTCTCGCTGGTATAGGCGATCCGAAAGGGAATCTCAGCACGATTGAGGGCCGCTATTGCGGCGTCTCGCCACCAGCATGCGCGATCAAACAACGTGACGGGTAATGGCCCATCAGCACCTCGCGAAAACCCTGAGTTGCCCACCCATACGGTCTGCTCTTCCAGCAGAATTTCACCGTCCGGCTGATCCGGGTCACAGGCGAAGACAGCCAGATCAAGCTCTCCACATTCAACGGCCTTCGGGAAGCCGACGCTGAAACCACAGCGGATGCTGACTTCCACGAAAGGATGCCGGTTGGCAAAATCGGCCAGGATGGCTGCCAGTAATTCCGAGCCATAATCATCCGGAATACCAACCCGGACCGTACCTTCGATTGGATCAGCGCGGAGTTCCGACGCTGCCCGGTCCAGCATTTGAAGTATCGGACGCGCTGACAGTATGAGTTTCTCGCCTGCTGTAGTCAGCGTCATACCACGGGCTTCACGGTCGAATAGTTTGGTGCCCAGGTTTTCTTCCATGCGTTTGATCTGCACGCTGATGGCGGATTGCGTGCGGTGGAGCGCCCCGGCGGCGTGTGTGACATTGCCATGATCAGCGACCGAGACAAATGTTCTCAGGACTTCACTGTCCAGGTTCGGTATATAGCGTTCGGTTTTATTCATGGCTTCAATAATAACAATTCATTTTATTTATGTAAATTGAATTGCCATAGTTACGATATGAACGACACCTCTTCCCAGACAGCGCCGCGCCTGTGGTGGCAAAGGCGTCCCGGTTTCAGAACGCTGGCACTCCATGCGATGGCCTGTGCAGCGATTCTGTTCATCGCCACTTATCCTGCCAGCGCGTTATCGGCTGTGCGGTTTGCGATCGATAACCTGATCCTTGTCTCACCCATGATCGTGCTCGGTATTCTTCTTATGGCCAGTATCACGGCGAACGGATCCATGGCGTTGATTGCGGCATCATTCAAGGGTCATGAAATCAGAATGGTTGTTGTTGCCGCATTGATTGGGGCGGTTACGCCGGTGTGCGGCATTACTGTATTGCCACTGGTCGCGGGCCTGCTGTTGGCGCGTGTGCCCCTGGCACCCGTCATGGCGTTCTGGTTATCTTCGCCTGTAACCGATCCGGGCATGCTGGCGATTACAGCCGGCACTCTCGGTCTCGACTTCGCGATTGGCAAGACGGTCGCCGCGTTTGGCGCGGGCATTCTGGGCGGTGTTGTTACGGGGTTGCTGACTCAGGCCGGTTACCTGTCGGAACCAGCACGTTCCACCGGCATTATGTCCACCATGCAACCCGCGTGCGGAAGCGCATCGGATCAAAAAATCCAGTGGCGGTTCTGGACAGATGCCGAACGGCGGGCCGTTTTTAGATCGACGGCCCTCGCCACCGGAAAGCTCATGCTGACCTGGTTGTCTCTGGCTTTCGTGGCAGAGTATTTCCTGCACGGCTGGTTGCCGCCGGAATTGCTGGGCCGGTACGTGGGCGGTGACAGTGCGTTTGCAGTACCCATCGCTGCGATGATCGGGGCACCGGTCTATCTTGATGGTTATGCGGCCTTGCCTCTGATCCGGGCATTGATAGATGGCGGTATGGGGCAGGGACCTGCCATGGCATTCCTCATTGCGGGTGGAATCATCAGCGCATGGGCGGTCATCCCGGTATTTGCGTTGGTGCGATTGCCGGTCTTTGCCCTGTATGTGTTACTGGCAGTGATCGCCGCCATGATATCGGGATGGGGCTTCGCCGCAGTTGTCGGTTAACTCCGGCATCGACTGTTAGCGGGCAACGAACTGACTACCCAGCGGTTCGTCCGAAGTGTTCATCCACACGGTCTTGGGGCGCGTGTAGTCATACATGGCCTGGAACCCGCTTTCGCGACCATAACCCGATCCCTTGACACCGCCAAACTCGGCAATGGGGGATACGGCCCGGTAAGTATTGACCCAGACGATCCCGGCTTTGACGGCCCTGGCCATCCGCAGGGATCGTGCACTGTCGCGCGTGAAAATGCCGGCAGCCAGACCATGCTTGGTTTCGTTGGCGAGGCGCACGACTTCGCTTTCGTCCTTGAAGCGCAGCACACTCAGTACAGGGCCAAACAATTCTGTA
>JAJFID010000228.1 GCA_021775325.1 Rhodospirillales bacterium | reverse complement strand
AGCGGAAGAGGCCCTGCACTGGGGCATTGTCAACGCCGTGGTCCCAGCAGGCCAGGTTATGCAAAAGGCTCGCGAAGTGGCCGAGATGATGATTGCGGCCGCGCCACTGGCATTGGCTGCAACCAAGGAAACTATCCGCCTGACTCAGAGTGTGGAGGTCGAGGAATGTTACACCATGATGAAGACTGGCAAACTGCCCATGTATGAGAAGATGCTGGCATCGGAAGATGCACAGGAAGGGCCGCTGGCGTTTTCCGAGAAACGTGATCCGGTCTGGAAAGGTCGTTAGAGAGCGTAATTCATGAAAAAAGCGGCGCACCATTCGGTCACGCCGCTTTTTGAAACTCGTGTCACAAATCTTAGCTGAAAAGCTGAAGAACAACCGTCATCAGGGCAATAGCCCCGATGAAAGAGCCGAGCACCCGGTTGGTGAGGTCATTTGCTGGTCCAATAATAAACATGGTCCTGTATCCTTCTGAAAAAATGGAGGAATGCATCTCATCCCGTTGCCAGAAAGGTATGGCAGATCCGGCAGATTCACTAATGGCAAGATTGCATGTCTCCTATGCCCAGAATGCAGGGCAAGAAAGCAGACCCCGCACGCTCATCAGAGACCCGTGGTAACAATCTCGTGTCCGTGCCACGACGAATACTGGTACTGAAAGACACCCTCGCGTAGTGTCTAGCCATCAAAAAAATTGTTCATAGGAGACTGTGGTGGCACGAATAGACCCTGTTGATTCCAGCAAGGCGCCTGGTGACGTCGTAACGGCGCTCAATGGTCTTTTTGAAGAGTGGGGCGAACGCTGGCGTGTTGTTGAGACAATCGCCAACTCTCCGGCGCTGCTGGATATGTTCATTGCTGTTCACGCGCGACTCAGGAATTGCAGCCTGAGCGATGATGATCGGGAAGTCATCGACCTGTGGCTTGCCAAGGCCAATGGGTGTCATTACTGCGTCCCGGCGCATATATTTGCTTCCCGCTACGCAGGTTTACCCGATAGCGATATTTCCGCAATTCTGGACGGTAAAGACCCGGAAGACCCGCGCCGCCGTTTAATCCTGAAAGCGACAAAAGCACTTCAGGAAGCCAAGGGCGGTCTCTCTGACGGGGCACTGAAACGTTTTCTCGCCGATGGCCTGACCCAGGAGAACCTTTTTGACATCATTGGCGAGATCGCCCATTGCACCATGACAAATTATTCCAACCGGCTGGCGCAGACTGACCTGGATGATTTTCTGAAGGACGTTAGCGTAGAGACAACGCCAATTGGGCAACCATCGCCCGAGAAAACCCGTTACCCCATACGGCCACCAAAATATGGATAGGACCCCGGGTTAGTAGTCGGCTATCACGACGCGATTCCGCCCACTTTCCTTGGCGTTGTAGAGCATGGCGTCTGCATCACCGATCATCTGCTCCAGGCCCGTGCCCAGATTACGGGTTGCACCAATGCTCGCAGTGATCTGAAACGTTGTTTCACCAGCCTCAAACGATAACTCTTCGATGCGGGTCCGTATAAGGTTCAGATAAGGTGTTATGTCGTCTTGTTTGATTGCCGGTGCAATCAGACAGAACTCCTCACCACCAAAACGGGCAATAATATCTGTGTCACGAGACGTTTTTTCCAATACGCCCGCAACGGCAATCAGCACCTCATCACCCACGTCATGCCCGTAGGTGTCGTTGACGGATTTGAAATGATCAACATCAATCATCGCGACGATCAGATCCGCAGCGTTTCGTTTTGAGTTTGAGTAAATCGGGGTCGCCATTTCAAAGAAATAGCGCCGGTTGACCATGCCCGTCAGATAATCACGCGTGGCCGCTACACGCAGGGAGTTTAGTTGATCAATGATGTCCATATTTTGGGATACTCGGCACAACAACTCCTCTGGAAAGAATGGTTTGGTTATAAAGTCATTGGCACCGTTCTTGATGAACTTTGTCGAAATGGCATTGCCGCCCTGGGACGAGATTCCGATGACTGCCATGGTGCTTTTTGAGCAGGTCTTGCGTATGCCTCGAACCAGCTCAAACCCATCCATCCCGGGCATGTTGTAGTCCGTCAGAACAAGCGAAATTTCATTACCCGAGCGGGTTGTGTGGTCGTTAATAATGGACAATGCCTGCTGGCCACTTTCTGCCTCAAGAACCTGGAATTGAAACAGACGCAGCAGTTTCGAAGCAATAGTCCGCGCAACCTTGGAGTCATCGACCACGAGCGCCTTCTCGCTGGCGTTGTTTCGAATACGCTGCACCAGCGATACGACGTAGTCTACGCTGGACGGGTTGTCTTTTGTAACATAGTCAATGACGTCCATCGCCAGAATGGTCTCACGAAGATTTTCATCAAAAGAGGCGGTAAATACAACGGACGGGATGCCTTCCCCGCGAACAAAACGGACGACCTCGTCACCTGAGGCATCGGGAAGATTAAGATCCAGCAGGGCCAGGAAGAATTCGTCACCTTGGTCCATAATCTGCTTTTTACCCTCGGCGAGGGTCGACGCGACAACAACCGGAATATTCAGGTCCGATTCAACACGGTTCTTGATCAGGTTGGAAAACATCTTTGAATCTTCAATGAGCAAGAGTTTTGCCATTGTATCCTCCGTCTGGATATGGAATCGGCACGGTGGCCCGAGGACTCACCCTTATCTCTTATAGGTGGTGGCTCGACACGCCGATTCAATCGAATTTTGACAGTTTTGTGAGTATTTCCGTTTTAGTAGACGTCCGGGTCCGCAGTAGCGCTTGTCCAATTCGGGGAAAATCGCAGAACTTGTGAATCACCCGGAATCATATGTGCAAACAGATGGTTGTGCCAGAAAGTGGCTTGCCAGTCATCGCTTTCAGGATCCAGCAGACTGACCCCGCAAGGCAATTGATACTTCTGGTTTTTTTCATCAAACATCAGCGTTGCCGCACCAGCCTCCAACAGTTTGTCTGCTGCTGAAGACCCGGGCCCGAACAGGGCCGTCAGATTTTCGGAAAACTCCATCGGGTGCTGATAATATGATTCCGCCATATATTTCAGAGCAGCCTCATACCGCTGCTTGGGATCGCCCGTTCGCTTGACCATATGGCGAAACTCCTTGGTAATGCTGACCGAGTCCTTACGAACGAGAACGATCGTCACGCCTTCGTAGGCGCTGCCGGTATCACCGACAACCACGTCAGGGCGTACAGCTGCGGACGGTTTACCGTTCAGATGACGGATGGAATACTGACGCATCCGGCATTGCCAGCCCAGAAAGTGCTTTTTCATGACGTCTGGGTCTACTTGATTAGTACTCATAAACTTGACAATACCTCTACTTGTTCCGTGTTCCTGTTGTTACGTTACTCGCCTGCCCGGAGGGTCAGTTGCGGTGCGTCGGGCGCCTGGTAATTCCGATCATGACGCAGTGCAGGCACCTTGCCACGAACCGCATCTACATTGCTTAAATCAATCTCGGCAACGATCACATCTTCATTTTCGCCACTGCCATCCGCCAGCACTTTGCCCCAGGGGTCAATGATCAGTGAGTGACCATAGGTCACGGCCTTGCCGTGCGATCCACTCTGACACGGTGCAATGACATAACAACCGGTTTCAATTGCCCGGGCACGGCATAGCGTATGCCAGTGCGCTTCGCCCGTTGTCCGCATGAATGCGGCGGGGATCGCCAGTATCTTGGCTCCCGCCTGTGCCAGGGTGCGGTACAGATAGGCAAAACGGAGATCATAACAAATGCTCAGGCCAACCATTCCCCATGGCGTGGAGGCCAGGACAGCTTCCTCGCCGGGCTCAAATCGATCAGACTCTCGATAACTTTCACCATTCCCCAACTCCACATCAAACATATGGATTTTGTCATAACGTGCGTTGATCTCACCGTCCGGCGATATGACAAAAGTGCGGTTGCGCAGGCGGGCACCGCCATCGTCAATCCCCAGGGATCCCAGCATGATCCATGCACCCGTATCCTGCGCCGTCTTGCAATAGATGGGCAGGGCTGGATGATCAGCTTCCGTGGTTGCTCCGGTTTCTAACCCGCTCTCGCCGACATGGAGGCAGGAAAAGAACTCGGGTAACGCGATCAGTTCCGCTCCCTGGTTACGCGCTTTATGAACCAGTTCGACAGACCTCTCGATAGTAGTTGCCATATCGGCACCAGCGCAGTTTTGAACACAGGCGGCTTTGAAGATATTGCTCATGAACCTAATCCTTGACTGATGGAGCGACACTGGACGGATGCATTACGATCCTTCCAGAATATCTTTCCAACGATACCACATATTGACAAAAGGCAAACCTAACGGAATGAACGGATGAAAAGCTACGCGGGGAAAGGCCATAGGATCGAAACCGGTCCCCCCCTCAGGCAACCCCAGAACCTTGTTCGCGACCCGCCAACCCAAATAAGGGGCCATGGCAACACCCGAGCCGGAGTAACCCATGGCGAAGTAGATACCATCACCATTACGGCCAATCCGCGGCAGATGATCCTTGGTAAATCCAAGTGTCCCAAGCCAGGAATGGCTGACCCGTACATCGCCGAGTTGCGGCAACACACCTGTCAGAAGGCGTCTCAGGACATGTGCCGAGCGGGCCGTATTGATATGGTTCAATGCGGCCCGCCCGCCCAGCAAAATTCGCTGCCCATCCGGGGACGGGCGGTAGTAACAATGGCGGGAACGTGTTTCCACAATCATCCGGTTGCTGGGGAACAGTTCGTTAACAACATCCTTACCGAGGGGCTCCGTGGCGATCATATAGCTGGCAATGGGTATGAGTGATTTTCGCATATCCGGCGCTGCGTCCGTCGTGTAACCGTTTGTCGCCATTACGATTTCGCCGGCACGGACAACACCTCGAGAGGTATCAACCACGTATTTTGTTTCGTCATACCGGACCCGCGTGACTTCAGTTCGGTCAAAAACGCCCGCGCCAGAATCACGGGCCAGGCGAAGTAATCCATCCAATAACTTTGCCGGATGTAATCCACCGTGAGCGTGATAAATGCAGCCACCGTGATAGGACTCGGTGGCAACCTCCCTGTGAACCTCTGACCTTGATACCATGTCAACTTCAACACCCAGCTTTTCACGCAGGATTTCGCTTTCCCGGGCAATGGTTTCATAGTCCTGTGGGCGCCAGGCGCCCCGGAAACGGCCACACCGAACGAAGTCACACTCAATGTCTTCATCGGCAATCAGGCTGGTGGTATACTCCAGCGCCAGTTTTCCCTCAGCCAGTACAGCCTGGGCGACTGCGTCACCGTACTGGCGGGCTACTTCAGTAAATGCCACACGGTGGCCACTCCCGATCATTCCGCCGTTACGTGTACTGGCACCATAACCAGCCACTTCTTTTTCGAGAACCGCCACAGACCGCCCCGCACGGACCAGTGTCATGGCTGCACTCAGCCCGGTAAACCCACCACCCACGACCAGAACATCTACGTCCTTTGGCAGTGGCAAAGTGGGTCCATCTTGGGGTCGCGGAGCATCCTCCCACCACCAGGGGCTTTGTTTCATCGGCGTCATTGGTCGGGATACAGACATGGGTTTAAGCCAGAATCTTTACAAAATACTAGCCCATAGTGATGAATTTTGCTGATTATGCAAGCCGAGGTGGCTTTAGTTCAGTCACTAATAACCATTATATTTCAATGCATTATAACTAATCTTAATGTCTGACAATTTTTTCTTGCATACAGTCGATATAAACCTTCCAACAACCTTACAAGAGCTTGCATTAATATTGCAGTGTTTGCCCTGAATTAGTTTGTGTCGAATCGTAGGATAGATCTCTGGTTTTTTAGTAAGCCGCTAACCCCCCAAGTAGCCTGATCTATCTACGTTACGGGCGGCCCCTCCCAAGGGGTCGCCCGAAATCTTTCTGAACCAAGTAAATTGATTTATCCCCGCATCTGGGCTGCGTCCGGATCAAACAGAGGGACGGTAATAACCCTGGCCTGGCGTTTGTCGCCGAGTATCTCAATCTCGAATTCCGCACCTTCCACAGCCATTTCCCGGGGAACAAACCCCATGGCAACAGACTTCTGGCTGTAGTGCGCATATCCACCCGATGTCACGAAGCCAATCACATCATTACCCAACCAGATAGGCTCATCCGCGACCACGTCTGCGTCGTTGGCGTCGACCACCATAGTCACCAGTTTTCTGGCCGGTGGATTATCCCGTTCCGCCATGGCAGCATCGCGTCCGACAAACTCGTTTTTCTCGAACCGCACGAAGCGATCAAGACCAGTCTCTGCGGGTGAATAGTCTGGTTTGTACTCACGCATCCAAGAACCAAATGATTTCTCAAGCCTGAGGGACATCATCGCCCGCATGCCAAATGGCCGCATGCCCAGGTCCGATCCGGCTTCGCTCAATGCTTGATACAGGGCGACCTGGTGCTTGGGCGAAACGTAGATTTCGTAACCCAGACCACCCGTATAACTGACCCGGCATACAATGGCCGGAACCATGCCGATATCCATCTCTCGCACACTCAGGAAAGGCATGGCCTCATTGGATACATCACTACGCGTGACACGCGACATAACGTCCCGGGCATTAGGCCCGGCCACCTGAAGGCCGATGCGGGCATCGGAAATGTTGCGCACGGTCACACCACTTTCGGGCAGATGGTCCTGGAACCAACGCATGTGGAATGCCTGCGCCCCATAGGATGCTGTTAACTGAATGCATTCAGGTCCCAGCCGTGACATCGTGAAGTCACCCATCAGTTTACCACGCGGACTCAACATGGCCGTAAGTGCCATGCGCCCCTCTTTGGGAACCCGGTTAGTCATAACATGATTGAGCCAGCTTTCCGCATCTGGTCCAGTTACTTCAAACTTCCCAAAATTGTGGACTTCATTGAGACCAACGGCTTCACGAACAGCGCGGCATTCTTCCGCGACCACGTCGAACGCATTGGACCGGCGGAAAGTGGGCACCTCAAATGGATCTTCGCCTTCAGGCGCAAAGTAGTTCACCGCTTCCATGCCATACATGTCACCAAATACGGCGTTCTGGCTTTTCCAAATTCCGTAAAGTGGTGTTGTTTTGAGGGGGCGTCCTGCCGGTAGTTCCTCATTGGGATACCCAACCGCAAACCGGCGCTGGTAATTCTGCACCACGGTATCGCGCGTGTAGGACCGTGAGCAGTAATCACCGAACCGCGCCACATCCATGGCAAACACATCACACGAAGGTTCGCCCTCAACCATCCACTCGGCCAGCGTCAGCCCAACGCCACCACCCTGAGAAAACCCTGCCATCACCGCGCAGGCTGTCCAGTATCCGGGCAGACCCGGTACCGGCCCAACCAGCGGGTTGCCGTCCGGGGCAAAGGTGAAGGGGCCATTAATGATGGTCTTGATGCCCGCTTCTTCCAGACAGGGGTATCGATGGTACGCCATTTCCAGCGACTCGCTGATGCGATCCAGTTTGTTTTCCAGCAATTCATGGCCGAATTCCCACGGTGTTCCGTCCAGTGACCACGGCTCGCAGCGCTGCTCATAGGTACCCAGCACCAGGCCGCGACCTTCCTGCCGAAAATAACTTTCACCGGTCGGGTCCATAACATGGGGCAATTCGGTTTCCCGTTCATAGACCTCCGGGATATCGTCAGTCACCAGATACTGGTGCTCCATGGGCAGCAAGGGAAGATAGACACCTGCCAGTTCATTCACCTCCCGCGCCCATAATCCACCGGCATTCACCACATAGTCTGTGTGAACAGTGCCCTGTTCCGTCACCACGTCCCATGTCGAATCACCCCTTGGCTTTAGCTCCACCACCCGGTTCCGCAAATAAATCTCGGCACCCTGGATTCGGGCCGCCTTGGCATAGGCATGGGTCGTGCCGGAAGGGTCCAAATGCCCGTCCAGCGGATCATACATCCCGCCAATAACACCTTCAGGATTGATTACCGGGCACAATTCCTTGATCTCGGCCGGATCAACAAGGCGCGTTTCCAGTCCCATATGACGATGTTTCGCATGTTCGGCCTTGAGAAAATCCATGCGATCTTCGTCGCTGGCCAGCGTAATACCACCCACGTGATGCAGCCCGCAGGACTGCCCGCTGATTTCTTCCAACTCTTTGTAGAGTTTGATGGTGTATCCCTGCAGCGCAGCCATGTTGGTATCGGCGTTCAGTGTGTGAAAACCACCTGCCGCATGCCAGGTTGAACCCGATGTGAGCTCAGAACGCTCAATCAGCACGACGTCTTTCCAGCCCATTTTTGTCAGGTGATAAAGAACACTACATCCGACAACACCACCACCAATGACAACAACCTGCACTCGCGATTTCATTTTGCGCACTCCCTGTTTCAATTACGATTATGCCGAGTGCATGAATGGGTCAAGGGTCGCTGGTCACGTTTAACATGAAAAAAATTGGTGCTTGAATGACCAATAGCCTTGGCACTAGGTCCCGCCGTGACCCCGCCACAGGGCAATACTCACAAATACAACGAATGCTGTCGCGGTTCCGGCTTCCATCTTTCGGCCCCACAAATAGAAAACAGCGAACCCGCAAGCTAACGGCACCAGCTTGTCCCACAGGGCAACCTCGCCCAGACTGCCTTCGGGCAACGTCAGCATCCGCGCAATGAATCCGGCCAGGACGGCATAGGCAACGCAGGCGAACCATCGCGACAGGGCGCTGTCCGGGTGCAGGCGTCTGGCAATGATCATACCAAGCCCGCGCCAGAAATACGTCGCCGCCACGGACGCCGCGACAACAAACCAGATGCTCGTCACTTCACTTGCGTTCATGGGTTTCCGCCTTGGGCAATCCGACGACGCAGATACGCATCCAGACTGAATGCCGCTGAGCCAGCGACCAGCCCTGTAACCGGCACCCCCCAATCGGGTGAAATCATATGCATGCTCGGCCCCATGGCGGCACCTGCAAGAAGAGCCAGAACACCAGCCCGTTGCCGGACACCAGCAAACACCATGGAAAAGAATGCAGGACTCAAGAATATGAGCCCAAGCGTGAGCGGTCGCGGCAGAACCCGTGCCAGTTCGTGCCCAAGTATGGTCCCGGTTATGGCACCAACCATGCACATGACAGAAAAACCCACGTAGTAAGGCACACGGTCAGTCTGGGGCATGGCCGGCCAGCGTTGAAGCGCCATGGCCCACGGTGTCAATGTCACCAGTTGGGCGAAGAGCAGCCGCTGCACCCACGTAGTGCGCCAGTCCGCAAGGTACGGCGTAATGGCAAGTGTCATGGGAAGAAACCGTGCATTAGCGGCTGAAACCGCTACGGCGATGGCAAACAAAGGGGCCCCGAATGCGACCATCTCAACCATGACCATCTGACCCGGCAGGCCCCATATGCCAATGGTTGTTACAATGGTCGGCAGCAGATCAATGGACGCTTCACGGGCCAGAGACCCGAAACCGACCATGGATGCAAACAACACCAGGGACGGCATGCCAATTGCCGCTTTGAACCCCCGTCGCCACGCCGTGCCACGGCCCTGCGTTTCAATATCCGCCATTACAGGAAAGACCGCCGGATCAGGTTCAGACCGATAAACAGCAATGTTGCCAGCAGAATTCTGCGGAAAATTTCCTGGGAAATCCGCTTTCGAATTCGCTGCCCCAGCCACAAACCAGCTAATGCCGGAGCACAAGCCGCTAACGAATAGTACACATTGTGGGCGCCGATTATACCGCTGTACGCGTACAGCAACGTGAGGGGGAAGGCGACGGAACACCAGACTATGCCCACGGTACGGACAAACTCTTCCTTCTTCATGCCGGTCATCAGCAGGTACATACTGACCGGCGGTCCCCACACAGTTGATATACCACCGCTCAATCCGGCGATCGACCCCGCCACCAGACTTGCCGGGAACTCCATTGATTTTGGCATCACCGTATTGGGGCGGAAAAAACCGGTCAGGCAGAACAGGACTAGGACACTGCCGATGGCCGCATACAGGTCAGATGGTGACAGGCTGGCGGCCTGTTGTGCGCCAATGACCAGCCCGATCAACATGCATACAACCATGGGCCAGAACCGCCGGACAGTCGAAAGACCAGCACCGGTCTCGTATACCTGAAACACATTGGTAATAAGGATGGGAAGTACAGAAATACCCAGAACTTCCTTCGCGGGCAGGAACATGGACATGAAACCGACACAAACCAGTGGCAGGCCCAGACCGATTGCGCCCTTGACGATGCCGCCAAGAACCATAACGGCGGCAATCAGTGCGAGCGTGGGCAGGTCCAGTTCAATCAACAAATTGTCGTTTCGAATTCAGGGTGATAAACAAGCCTGTGAATAATAGCTTTCCCAGTCAGCCATGCAACTCAACACCCGCGCAAAAAAAATGGCGGACATGTGTCTGTCCGCCATAGTTTCGATCTCTACTCAGGGGATATCAGGAGACCGGATTTTCGACCTTATAACCGAATTCACCAGCAGCATCGGTCAACCACTCCCACATGTGCTGGCCAAAGCCTCGGAATACATAAACATCAAAGGTGTCTTCTGCCGGGCAAGTGATGAGTGTACCGCACTGGGAAATCGCACTCTGCGCGGCCCGACCCGGGGTAAAGCTGCTCTTGTGGAAATCAAGTGGGGCACCTTTCATCATGACCATACGGGCATGGGCGCCGGACAGACGAATGACGGTGCGACCATGACTCACGTCAATAATAGCGCCACTCTCACCACATGCGTCACGGAGTGCAGCTTCCAGAATGCCGGGCCCCTGGTCAGGGGAAACAGCCAGCCAGCGGGTTGGCGCCAACCAGATCAAAGACAATTCACCAGCCGTCGCAATCGTGCCTGGTTCTATGGGCAAAGCACATCCGCAGGCTTTCCCGACACCACCAGCGAACGCCTGATCATCTGAGTTACCTGCGATGTGAACAATGCTGAGCGGGCGGCGTTCATGCAGCGTCACAGAAGGGCCACCGTCAACATCGTTGCCAAAAGTGCCGGTTTCATAAATCGCCGCCAGAGCGGAGACGCGTTCAGTCATCTCAACCACGGAGTCTCTCCCCTTCCGGATCATACATATGCGGGCTGCAAAGCTCGACTTCACAACACTCTTTGGTTAGCGGTGAAAAGGCCCAAAGCCTGTCGCCTTTTCGATCGCGTGCACCCTTGACGATTGCCAGACCGATGAATTCCTTCAGATTGGGGCTGTAACAGTTGGCTGTTACCTCACCCAGTTGTTCCATGGGAATTCGTCCCTTGGGATCAGCAACGATTTGCGCCCCACGCGGGATTTTAGTCTTGCCATCGACCGACTTGAGGCCGGTCAACTGTTTGCGGTCAGTTTCAAGGAATGCCGGTTTGGTTATGGATCGCTGGCCGATAAAGGCCTTCTTGGTCGACGTCATTCCACCAAAACCCAGATCGTCAGCCGTCGTCCGGCCATTAAGCTCGGCACCAACAACGTGGCCCTTTTCGATGCGCATGATGGACATGGCTTCCGTACCATACGGTGCAACGCCTAAGTCCTGGCCTTTTTCCATGAGCGTGGACCACACATGTGGCCCCCAATCGGACGACACACCAACCTCATAGGCCAGTTCGCCTGAGAAGCTGATACGATAGATGCGACCGGGCACGCCGCAGATGTCGACTTCCGCCACACCCATGAATGGCAGGCCTTCGTTGGAAATATCAGCGTCTGTACAACGGGCCAGCAGTTCCCGACTGTTGGGTCCGGCGACAGCCATACCGCACCATTCTTCGGTGACAGATACAACGTGCACATTCAGCTCTGGCCAGATTACGTCCAGCAGATACTCCAGATGCTGCAGAACAGGACCTGCCTTGGCGGTTGTGGTTGTCATCATGAAATGATTTTCACTGAGCCGCGACGTGGTACCGTCATCAAACACCATGCCGTCTTCGCGCAGCATGACACCGTAACGGCATTTGCCCACCGGCAGTTTGCCAAACCCGTTAATGTAACAACGGTTCAGGAACTCTGCCGAGTCTGGACCCTGGATATCGATCTTGCCCAGCGGTGACACGTCAAACATGCCCACTTTGGTACGTACATTCAGTGTTTCCCGGTAGATAGCATCCCACATGCTTTCGCCCGGCTGCTGATAGTACTGTGGGCGCATCCACATACCGGCAGGAACGAAAGTCGCGCCAGCCTGTTTGTGCCATTCATGCAGCGCGGAACGGCGGGTGGGTGAGAAATGGTGTCCACGCTCGGTTCCCGTAATCGCGCCCATGGTAACCGCCGTGTACGGCGGACGGAACGTCGTATGGCCCACTTCCGGGATGGGTTTATCCAGTTCTTCGGAGACAATGGCCAGTCCGTTGACGTTAGACGTCTTGCCCTGATCCGTGCCCATACCCAGCGTGGTGTAACGTTTGGTGTGCTCGATAGATGTGTAACCCTCACGTATAGCCAGTTCCACATCACTTGCGGCCACGTCGTCCTGAAAATCAACGAATCGTTTCAGATGCGAATGCGGTGGTTGCGGCACCCGCCACATGGCACGAATCTCACCCATACCATCGTCGCTGGATTTGGGCGACGATACGGGCTTGGCGGTATCAAACCCGGCTGCTTTGGCTGCCTCGGCACCGGCTTTGGCACCTTCTTTCAGACAACTGTTCAATCCCCAGGTTGCCTTGCAGGCACCAGCGGAGCGTTCCTGCTGGAACGATACATCGGGTACGAACGTTGTAATATCTTCCATCCACCGCAACTTGCCGCGAGATTGGCTGAACAGATGCACGGTCGGTGTCCATCCGCCGGACATGCCGACAACGTCGCAATCCATTTTGATGATGCTGCCGGCGACGTGATCTCCAGCTTCGTTCAGCGCCATGATCTCAACGCCCTTAACCCCATGCTTGTTACCGCGCACATTGAAGACAACGTGGTTGTGAAAGACAGGAATGCCTCGTTCGCGGACAGGTTTCGTTGCCGCAGTCTCAATCGTGCGATTGTCCACGACAGCAGCAATTCGCATACCAGCATCGTGCATATCCAGAACGGCTTCATAGGCGGAGTCATTGTTGGTAAAGACAACAGCATTCCTGCCGGGCGTGACGCCGTACTGGTTGGCGTAGGCCTGAATTGCATTGGTCAGCATGACACCAGGCACGTCGTTGTTCCCAAACACCAGCGGGCGTTCAATTGACCCCGTCGCCAGGACTACCTGTTTGGCCCAGACTTTCCAGTTGCGTTGGCGTGGAGTCCATCCGTCTGCCGTCGGCAGGTGATCGCCTGTGTGCTCGTTCAGCACCAGCATGTTATGATCATAGTAGCTGGCGACTGTGGTCCGGGACAGGATGGTAACATTTTCCATTGCTTCGAGTTCGACGTGAACCGACGCCACCCAATCCATGGCAGACTTGGCTCCCACCTTCTGATTTCGCCCACGCAGATACCCGCCCAGCTCAGGGTTTTCATCAACCAAAATGACACGCGCACCACTGTCAGCCGCCGACTTGGCCGCCATCAGACCAGCAGGGCCACCGCCGGCGACAAGAACATCACAATAGGCGTGCATATGTTCGTAACGGTCCGGATCCGGTTGATCCGCCGACCGCCCCATACCAGCGGCATGCCGGATGACTTCCTCGTAGGTCATCCACATGGCTTTCGGCCACATGAATGTCTTGTAATAGAAACCGGCAGGCAGCATGCGGTTGAACAGGTTGTTGATGGAGTTCACATCCCACTTGACCGACGGCCAACGGTTTTGTGATGACGCCACCAGCCCGTCAAAAAGCTCCACCTGCGTGGCGCGGATGTTGGGCTCGGTCCGTGCACCTTCGCGCAGTTGCACCATGCCGCAAGGCTCTTCCGGGCCGGCAGACATAATGCCGCGCGGTCGGTGATACTTGAATGACCGTGCGATCAGTTTCACCCCGTTTGCCAACAGGGCTGATGCCAGTGTATCGCCCTGAAAACCGGTATAGCGTACGTCATCAAAGGTAAATGACAGCGGTTTCGAGCGATCAATGCGGCCGCCTTCAGCGGTACGATAGGAACGACTCATTTGTCACCCCCTTTCAACTCTTCGCTCATGGGCGCTGTATCAGCGATGACATGAGTAACGGTATGGCGGCGCGCCTTGAAGTGTTTGCGGCAGCCCTGAATGTGATGCCAGACCTCGTCGTGCCATCCTTTGGGATCGTCCCGCAGGTAGACAAACTGGTACCATTCGTCATCCCAGTTGGCGTCTGCCGGATCTGCCGGTTCGGGTGGGCGCGCAACCGTTGCATCGCCCTGATAAGAAAATTCCTGTAAAGCCCGGTCACCGCACCAGGGACATTTGATCAACATCTCTTCATCCTCCCTAATGCATGTTGGGCGTGGAACCCACGCCTTTTTCATCGAGTGTATGGCCGGTCTCAAATCGATTGAGTCTGAACGCGCTGTTCAGGTCATGAGGCTGGTCCTGGGCAATAGTATGGGCGAAGCACCAACCGGAAGCTGGCGTCGCCTTGAAACCGCCATAACACCAGCCAGCATTGATATAGAGGCTGTCGATTGGCGTTTTGTCGATGATGGGTGTTCCATCCATAGACATATCCATGACGCCACCCCAGGTGCGCATGAGGCGCAAACGACTGAAAGCCGGAAACAGTTCACACATGGCCGTTACCACATGTTCAATGATGGGATAATTGCCGCGCTGCGCATAAGAGTTATAGAAATCGATATCACCGCCAAACACCATTTCACCCTTGTCAGACTGAGAGATGTAGCAGTGTGCAGCGCCTGAAGTGATAACAGTGTCCAGCGCAGGTTTGATCGGTTCACTGACCATGGCCTGCAGCACATGCGTCTCCATGGGCAGCCGCATACCCGCCATCTGGAAGACCTGAGATGAATGACCTGCAACAGCGACACCGACTTTCTTGGCCCCGATGAAGCCCTTGGTGGTTTCCACACCAAGAATTTTGCCGTTCTCAATGCGCATGCCCGTGACTTCGCAGTTCTGGATCATGTCAACACCGCGATCATCAGCAGCGCGGGCGTAACCCCAGGCAACGGCGTCATGACGCGCTGTACCACCTTTCGGTTGACACAAACCACCGTAAACGGGGTAACGCATGTTCTCCGTGTTCAGCAACGGTGCCCGCTTTTTGATCTCCGCAACCGTGAGCCACTCTGCGTCAATTCCATTCAGGCGCATGGTGTTGCCGCGGCGCTGAAAGGCATCTACCTGGGCGTCGTTGTGGGCAAGGTTGATCACACCACGAGAACTGAACATGACGTTGTAGTTCAGGTCCTGAGACATGCTGCGCCACAGGTCCATGCCCTTTTCATAGAAAAACGCATTTCCCTCGAGCTGATAGTTTGAACGAACAATTGTAGTATTTCGCGCCACGTTGCCACCACCAAGCCAGCCCTTTTCGATGACCGCAACATTGGTAATGCCGTGTTCCTTGGCCAGATAGTAGGCCGTCGCCAGACCATGACCGCCGCCGCCAACGATAATGACATCGTATTCCGGCTTGGGCTCCGGACTACGCCAGGCTTCCGTCCAGTTTTCATGATAGTCCAGCGCGTTGCGCGCCAGAGAAAATACAGAATACTTTTTCACGCCACTTCCCCTGCTCAAGTCCGTCGCGCCAACAGGCCAACGGTAAACGCATTCTTTGTCAGTTGGTGTCTTTAACAGGATTCCAACCCGTCATTGATTCAATAACAAAAATTCATTATTTTCATAACTCAAACGAATACTGAGAGAATTAAACATGGCGTTACCCGCGAGCACTCTGGCTTTCGATCTCAGGTCCCTGAACATTTTTATTATGGTGGCCGACGCTGGCAGCATGACATCTGCGGCCGAGCAACTGGGAATGAGCCAGCCAGCCGTGACCAAAGCTGTCAAGCGGCTGGAAGACGACCTTGGCGCGTCCCTGCTGGAGCGGCGCGTCAGGCCATTTCGCCCCACACAGGCGGGACAGGAACTCCTGAACAGGGCACGCGACCTCCTGACACAGGCCGAACAACTTCAGGCCAGCGTCCGCGATATTGGCGAAGCAACCCTGCCTACAGTCCGCATTGGTCTGATTGACTCCTTTGCGGCCACGGCGGGGCCGGGGCTGATCCGGGAGATGCGCAGTTATGCCCGCAATATGACCGTATGGTCAGGCATTTCACCCAATCTGGGTGATGACCTGATCCGCCGCAACCTGGACTTCATCATCTCAACCGATCCCATGATGGCGCTGGGCGGCGTTGAACGGCATACCATCATGCAGGAACCATTCTTGCTGGTTCTGCCCGAACGTATGGCCCGCAATATTGATCAACCCGATTTAAGCAGTCTCGCGCAAAATCACCCCTTTGTACGGTATAGCGTGCGCTCACTTATCGGCGAGCAGATTGAGACCCACCTCGCCCGCGAAGGTATAAACGTGGGCGAAACGCTACAGTTCGATGGTACGGAAGCCGTCTTTGCCATGGTTTCAGCCGGTCTCGGCTGGGCTATCACCACGCCCTTGTGCCTGACCCACGGGTTCGCCCATATGCCGTCGTTGAGTGCGCTGCCCCTGCCCGGCCGATCCCTGTCTCGGACACTCTATCTGGTGGCGCGTGAAGGCGAGTTCGGCAACCTGCCGCAACGCATCGCCGATGACGCCCGACGTATCGCCCGCGATCTGACAGAAACCCGGGTCAGAAAAATCGCCCCCTGGGCCGCAGATGAAATTTCTGTGGGCTGAACTGATTTTCGCGATAGGATAGGTTCGAACAGGATTCAGGACTTTCCAGATGCTGCCACCACCCTGCCGTTACATGCCCTGGCCGGAGACAGGGTTTTCTCCCAATATCATGATTGATGGTGCTGCCAAGAATAACACGGTGCTGACGCTATCGCATTGGCCCAAAAGCGGCACGCCGGAAAATCTGAAAAGGGATACGTCTACCGAGATCGTGTTCGAGTATCTGATGCAGCCTGGACAACACCTGGATGTGGGCATCGTTACAGGTGATCACTTCGACGAAGACGCAACGCTGGGCATTTTCACGCTGCTGGAGCCTGAGTTCGCATTGGCTCATCGCGATTTGATTGTGGGTGCGGCGCATTGCGGGGATTTTGCCACCTACGAAGACCGACAGGCTGCCCGCATTGCGTTCACCATTGCGGCACTGGCAAACCCGGCAAATTCACCTCTCGATGCGGAAATATTTGAACAGGACTACGATGACATGTGTGGCGACCTGTTCCGGGAAGTCCTGCCACGCCTGCGCCCGATCATAGAGCATACGGATGCCTACCACGAACTGTGGGGTCTGGAAGACCGGTTTCTGGCTCGCAGTGAAAAAGCACTTGCGGACGGCACATTGTCGATTGAAGAGCATGACAATGTGAACCTGGCCGTTGTCTCCGTATCTGACGATCTGCGTACCGGGACCACGCGTGATCTGACCCTGCGTTGTAACCTGCCCTATCACCCCATGGCTGTACACAATGCAACACGGTGTAATCGGGTGCTCAGTATTCATAAAAACCGGTACACATTCTCCTATCGATATGAAAGTTGGGTGCAGTACATGAGCGCACCACCGCCACAACGCGTGGACCTGCACCCGCTCGCCAAAACACTGAGCGGATATGAGCCAGACGGTGCAGAATGGGTCTTTGACGGCGTCGAGGCTATCTTCCCGACCATGACCTTAAAAGGCCCTCTTGATGGGCAGAGCACTATTCCGAATCACGACTTTGTACAGCATCTACGCGAGTATCTGGCCAGCAACGAAGGCGCATGGGATCCCTATGACAGGCCCGGTGACAAACCAGGTGCATTGGCGCTTCCGCATTGAAAACGGGTATTGGGTTGAAAAAATCGTGTTTTTTGGTAAGTTTGCCCCTTGAATGCGGTATTTGTTCGCGTTCGGGGGTTTTTAGCGATGTGTCGTGAAAACTGATGGCCACAGTAATCAAGGCCAAAAAAGATGAAGTTGAAATAGCAACCGAGGACATAGACTCTCTGTCTGTGTTGCCTTTGGGCATGCTGCCACTTGATTCTGACAGTCTGCGAAGCGTCCGAATGATCAAGGATGGCAGATTGCAAAGTGCTATCGAACTGTTTGCCGGTGACAGTGGCGGCAGCGGCCTGATTTATCCGGCCGCCCTGCGCGATACCTTTCCCAAAATTACCGACGGCGACCATGGCATGATCACGGCCGTCGCCGACCTGCACAGCTTCGATGTGTATAGCCTGCGCATATCCCTGCGAAATATCGGCATAGAAGTCGACACACAACGATACCTCTCTCTGTCCGACGAAAAGCAACAGGAACTGCGGAAATATGTGCGACCATTTACAGAACAGCTGATCAAGAAAGTCTATGGTGGT
The DNA here is from genome assembly GCA_021775325.1 of Rhodospirillales bacterium. GTDB lineage: Bacteria > Pseudomonadota > Alphaproteobacteria > Rhodospirillales > Casp-alpha2 > JABJGO01. Next base: position 6,303 of record JAJFID010000228.1, on the reverse strand, counting down.
CATGACGACGGCGCCGACACCACGAATGTGGTGGCATTGTTTCAGGACGCGGACGAAACCGCGGCGCGTGCCAGTCTCAGGAATATGGCGGGCAGTCTGTCCATTCCATTACATGCTGTACCGCAGTTTCTGGAAGATTACGGGGACATCTATTTATCGGTTGCCTATTATCAAAGCTGTCTCGACATGATTCAACCGATCATTGATGACTTTCTCGTCACGACATCGGCGATCATGCACCACAATCAAATGAAGCAGAATTCCGAACTCCTGAAAGTATGCAGCAGACTCGAAATAAAATTCAGAAAACTGAAAGATACACTTGTTGATCGCTTTGCCCTGTTTGCCTCCAGCTCGGACGATATGTGGGAGAACATGGATGCCCAGCGATTTCAGGAATTCAAACAGTTAATGGAAGATAATCATGCCGTGCTGGGTGGTCTGTTATGTACGCTGACGGTTAAAATGAGCGTGTGGAGTGACAAATTTCCCAATGGTTATGAGTCAGATGCCAGTCGACGAGCTGATTTTATTATGACAGAAATGCGGCAGGGAATTTAACGCCTCTCACTAACGCATTACAGATCGGCCTCATCCATGCCCAGCCCCCATTCGGATCTTGATCTGGGCATCGTGCTGCAACGGCTCGGCAAAGCAGCAAGGCTTCCCTTCGAAGACGCGCACCCCATTCCACCAGAAGTCCATCATTCCAAGGCTTTCCTCCAGCACGAGCGTACATCAATTTTTGCATCAGAGTGGATTTGCATCGGCCGCGGCGACGAAATTGCCGGACACGGTGACTACCTGACCCACGAAATTGCCGGCGTTCCGGTATTTGCCGTTCGTCAGGCCGATGACACGGTCAAGGCATTCGTCAATGCGTGTGCCCATCGTTTCTCACGCCTGCTGGCTGGTGAAACCGGCACCGGCCGCAAGATCACCTGCCCCTATCATGCCTGGACATATGACTGCGGTGGCAACTTGATCCGCGCTCCGTATATGGAGATGAAGGAGGGGTTTGACCCGTCACAAATCAAACTCCGCGAATTGCATACCGAAATATGGGAAGGTTTCCTGTATGTAACTTTGGTAGATAAACCCGGGACGTCCGTGGCCGACGCCCTGTCTCCATTCCGCGAGAACGTTGTCGGGCGTTTTGACATGGCATGCTACCGCACTGTGATGCGTGAAAACATGGTCTGGAATGCCAACTGGAAAAACCTGATCGAGAACTTTACCGAAAGCTACCACGTGCCCATGGCACATGGGAAAACCTTCGCCAAACACGAAAAGGAACCAAGCACCTATATCTGCGGCGAAGACAGCGAGCATTATGGGTACCATCGGGCGGCGCAACCCTCCGAAGAACGCCCCGGCGCAGCACACCCGGCCAATAACCGACTCGAAGGCGAGTGGCGGCGCATGATGGTCGATTTCTGTGTGTTCCCGTCTCACCTCGTGACTCTCATGCCGGATTACCTCTGGTACATCACTGTGCAACCAGAGGGCACCGACAGGATGCGCGCGACCTGGGGCGTGGCGTTCCCACCTGAAATTCTGGCCGATGTGCCTGACGCTGACTACGACGCCTGGTTGTCGGATTTCAAAGCGTACATGGAGGTGGCCAATAGCGAAGACAAACCCCTGGTAGAAGCCCTGCACATTGGCACAGCGTCGCCTCTGTTACCGCGTGGCATGTTGCACCCCATTGAGCGGAACCTCTGGCAGTTCACCCGATATCTTGCACGGAAATGCGTATAACGCGTACACCGTGAGCCAAACTATCAATTCTGCGAGGAATGCATTAACCGCCGTCTTTCCTGCATGGCTTCCGTCGCGTGCTGCGAACCATCGTGAAATGTCTCGAACATGTTGTCCCAGTGGGTTTCGGAAGAACCATAGTTGCACTCGTGATAACGGTGGTGCAGCTGATGAAAAAACTCGCCCATCGTAAGCCGGTTCCTGCCCTTGATCAGCAGCCCTTCGAAACCCGTGTGCGACGTAATTGCCGTGATGATCTGTGTTTGCTGGTAATAGATTACATGTATGGGGTGAGAAGCGATCAGCCAGTAGAGCGGTGGCCAGTGCAGTAACCGATGAATCCACTAAAACGAAAACGACACCCAGAACGGAAGCAGAATAAACAGCACGGCAAACCACAGGCGATGACAAACATCAGCACGAAGTTACGCACATAGATTTCTGCAATCCAGTCCAATGCAAACATCTGACAGCGTTCCAGAGCAGGCGTAAGGTAGAGCCATGTCAGTATGGAAAGCGCGACAATCATGCCACGCTCGGTGATCGGCAACCAAAGCCCGGCGACCCATCTGATGATCCGAACAGGTTGTGGTGGCCAATTGAAATAGGGTGCTGTCTCAATCGGCAATTGCGGATGGTGATTCCATACCGTCTTGCCACCACGCGACGCCGTTTGCCGGTTATTGCCCAACATCTAGGCTGCCACAATCGCCGCAATAGCTGCGGCTGCTAGGCGCGCCTGAGGCGGATCGGCGCGTGATGTGAGTACGATAGGCACCGTTGCCCCCATCACCACGCCGGCGGCCAGACCGCTCATGAAATAGACCATCATCTTGAACAGGCCATTGCCCATTTCAATATTGGGTACGACTAGAATATCAGCATTCCCGGCAACTGGACTGTCCACACCTTTGAGCCGGGCGGCCTCCGGTGATACCGCGTTGTCGAAGGCAAACGGCCCGTCGACCAACGCGTTCTTAACGTCACCGGCCTGAGCGCGTTTGACCACGCTATCGGCCTGTACGCTGGATGGCATGCCGGGAAGCACGGATTCTGTTGCCGATAACATTGCGATCTTTGGCGTATCAATACCCAGGGACCGTGCCATCTGAACCGAATTATTGATAATGTGAATATGCGTATCCGCGTCCGGTGCCACGTTGATCGCGGCATCTGTAATATAAAGGACACGATCGCGGCCCGGCACGGTCATGTGAAAGATATGGCTGAGCCGTCTGTCCGTTCGCAGGCCATATTCGCGATTGACCACGGCACGCATGAGGGCATCCGTATGGACCTGCCCCTTCATGAGCGATGCAACCTCGCCACTACGCGCCAGAGCAACGGCCCGTGCGGCGGAGTCCTGTTCGCCCGTCGCCGGCTCAATACGGACGCCGGATACATCCCAATCCATTTCCGCCGCAATATTGCGGATGGCTGTCGTATCGCCAACCAGAATGGGCTGGATCAATCCCGCATCCGACGCCTGACGCGCGCTTTCCAGAGCCACCGGATGACCTGCACCAGCCACTGCCATCGTGACAGGCGAAAGCCCGCCGGTTTTCGCCATGAGCCCGGGTGGCACTTCAAACGGGGTTTTGCTCAACACGTCGGATGATCCTCATAAACAAAAAAGGGCCAGTAAACCCTACGGTCTACCGGCCCTGATCCAAAGTCAATTGGGTTCGTTAAGCGCCGGCTTGCGGTCGCATGTCATTGGGATCAATACCGGCAACTGCGACGGGTGCCTTCATGGCATCACGACGGAATGGCTCACCCAGTTCCTGGTTCAGGATGACTTCGATGAATGTCGTAACGCCGTCATTCTGCGCGATACATGATTCCTTCAGTGCCGCCGTCAGTTCCTGCTGCGTCGTGACCGCAACACCTTTGAGGCCACAACCCTCTGCCACGCGGGCGTAACTCAGGTGTGGATCCAGCTCTGTGCCGATAAAGTTGTCGTCATACCATAGAATGGAGTTACGTTTTTCCGCACCCCACTGATAGTTGCGGAAAATGACCATAGTAACGGCAGGCCACTCTTCTCGCCCGACCGAAGACATCTCGTTCATGGAAATGCCGAATGCGCCGTCTCCGGCAAATCCAACCACGGGCGTGTCCGGGTTGCCAATCTTGGCACCAATGATCGATGGAAAACCGTAACCACACGGACCGAACAGGCCCGGTGCCAGGTATTTGCGTCCCTGCTCGAACGTCGGGTAGGCATTTCCGATGGCACAGTTGTTCCCGATATCCGAAGAGATAATCGCGTCCTTGGGCAAACCGTCCTGAATGGCCCGCCAGGCCTGACGAGGTGACATGCGGTCTGCATCGCGTTCACGGGAATCTTTGTTCCATGTGGTGCCTGGATCATCATCTTCGTGATCCATGCTGCTCAGAGTTTGCAGCCAGGCAGACTTGGTCTGATGGATCAATGCTTTGCGATCTTCACGACCTGCATCACCGGCACCGTCTGAAAGCTGGTCGAGGATCTGCTGTGCTACCATCTTGGCATCGCCGCAGATTCCGACGGAGACTTTCTTGGTCAGTCCAATTCGGTCGGAGTTCATATCGACCTGGATAATCGCTGCATCCTTGGGCCAGTAATCAATCCCGTAGCCCGGTAGAGTGGAAAACGGGTTAAGCCGCGTGCCAAGCGCCAGAACCACGTCGGCTTTGGCGATCAGTTCCATAGCCGCCTTTGAACCGTTGTAACCCAGTGGGCCAGCGGCCAGCGGATGGCTGCCGGGGAAACTGTCATTATGCTGATAGCCGCTGCATACCGGTGCATCCAGACGTTCAGCCAAAGCCTGACATTCGGGAATAGCACCACCGATGACAACACCGGCACCTGACAGAATGACCGGGAACTTGGCTTCGGACAGCAATTTGGCAGCATCAGCGATTGAACCGGCACCGCCGCCCTGACGTTCCAGACGAACAATCTGCGGCAGTTCGATATCAATAACCTGGGTCCAGTAATCCCGTGGCACATTGATCTGTGCGGGCGCGGAGCCACGGATAGCTTTTTCTATCACACGGTTGAGTACTTCCGCCATGCGCGAGGCGTCGCGCACTTCTTCCTGATAACAGACCATGTCCCTGAACAGGGCCATCTGTTCCACTTCCTGAAACCCACCCTGCCCAATTGTCTTGTTGGCCGCCTGCGGTGTTACCAACAACATGGGTGTATGGTTCCAGTAGGCCGTCTTGATCGGTGTGACGAACCCGGTAACGCCCGGGCCGTTTTGCGCAATCGCCATAGCCATCTTGCCTGTTGATCGGGTGTAGCCGTCACAGATCAGACCACCGTTGGTCTCGTGAGCCACATCCCAGAACGTGATGCCTGCTTTCGTAAACAGATCCGAAATCGGCATGAAAGCAGAGCCAATAATTCCGAACCCATGTTCGATACCGTGCATCTGCAGAACCTTAACAAACGCCTCTTCCGTGGTCATTTTCATGGTGTGTATCCTTCGCTTCACTATCCCTGATGGGAGTTGATGAATTATAAGCCCCTAAAAGCAGAATTATGGTACCAACACATAGGGCCAGATTCCAAGAACTGGGGTGACAGATTTTCTTTCTGTACCGCAAGGCAAAAAAAGGGGGTTACGCAGTACGTAACCCCCGACAGCAATCTTAAGGACTCTGTGCCTTAAGCTGCAAGCACGTCTTCCGGGGGCACAAAATCATATCCCAGATCACGAGCGACAGGTTCGTTGGTAATTTTCCCATGGTGGACATTGAGGCCCATACGCAGATGTGCGTCGTCGCTCAGAGCCTTCTTGTATCCCTTGTTGGCCAGTGCCACGGCAAATGGCAGCGTAGCGTTGTTCAGCGCGAACGTTGACGTCCGCGCAACACCACCCGGCATATTGGCGACACAGTAATGCACCACGTCGTCAACCACATAAGTGGGATCAGCATGCGTTGTTGCCTTTGATGTTTCAAAACAACCGCCCTGATCAATAGCCACGTCGACAACCACAGAACCGGGTTTCATGCTCCTGATCATGTCAGCAGTCACCAGCTTGGGTGCTGCGGCACCCGGGATCAGTACACCGCCGATAACAACATCGGCATCAAGCACCAGCCGCTCGACTGCATCGTTGGTGGAGTACACAGTTTTGAGGGAGGAGCCAAAACGGTTGACCAGCGAGTCCAGCACAAGGTTATTACGATCCAGAATGGAAACGTCGGCCCCCAGACCAACGGCCATCATGGCGGCGTTGGAACCAACAACGCCACCGCCGAGAATAACGACCTTGCCCGGTTCAACACCGGGGACGCCGCCCAGCAAAACACCGCTGCCGCCCTGTGCCTTTTCCAGGCAATGTGCAGCGGCCTGCATGGACATGCGGCCAGCGACCTGGGACATGGGAGCCAGTAACGGCAGACCACCTGTCGGTGCGGTCACAGTTTCATAAGCGATGCAGACGGCACCACTGTCGACCAGCGCTTTGGTCTGGCCGGGATCGGGTGCCAGATGCAGATATGTGTACAGGATCTGGCCTTCACGCAGCATGGCGCATTCCACAG
>JAJFID010000227.1 GCA_021775325.1 Rhodospirillales bacterium | reverse complement strand
TCCAACGATGGTCCTGTTGCTACTGATGATTCAGCGACCGTCAGTGAAGACGGCTCTGTTGTTATCGATGTGCTGGATAATGATACAGACGTTGACGGTGATACATTGTCTGTCTCCGGGATTGCGGCTCAACCTGCGCATGGTTCGGTATCAATTGATGCTGAATCGGGTGAAATAACCTATACGCCGGATCCGGATTATAGTGGTGCAGACTCGTTCACCTACGAGATCACAGATGGAAACGGTGAAACGTCGACGGCAACAGTCAATCTGACAGTTGACCCTGAAAACGATGATCCTGTTGCTATTGATGACACGCTGGATACGGGTCTGGAAGATCAGCCAATTAACTTCACGGCTGACGACCTGCTCGGAAACGATACGGATGATGGCGGAACGCTGACAATTGCATCGTTCGATCAACCGGAACACGGTACCATCACAGAAAATCCTGATGGTTCCTACACCTTCCAGCCGGATGACGACTGGAGTGGTGATACATCCTTTAGCTACACAGTATCTGATGGCGAAGGTGGAACATCCACCGCGTCGGTCAATATTAGTGTTGATGGTGTTGCCGATGAACCGACCCTGAGTGTCAGCCTTGGCGAGCCAACTGAAATTGGCGGTGAGGCAGAACCGGTGTCTGTGACGACAACAACAGATTTCTCTGGTGGAAGCCCGGGACACGGGGTCGGCGATGAGATTGATGGTGTGGATGTCAGTGGCCTGAATTACTCAGGTTACTTCCCAGGCGCGACTTATTCGTCAAGTGGCACTGTTGAAATTACAGCGGATGAAGGCGGAACATTCGACTTCGACGGTATTAGCATCACATCTTATGGCGATGACAGCAGTGACATGGATGTGACGTTCACGGCCTATGATGCCGAAGGAAACGTTGTTGGTACATTTGATACGTCGACTACCGCAGATGATTCTGAGTTCTCACAGCTTGATTTCTCCAACAACCCTGACTTCCAGGGTGTTGCCAAAGTGGTTGTCGAGGATACCGGTGGCAATGACTGTTATCTGATTATCGACGATATCGTCACAACCCAGGAGGAAGTGCCGAGCGATACGGTCGCTTCCGATGACTTCAGTTCAGGTGACGGCGATTGGGACGGTGGCCATGTCGTGAATGAGCAACTCTGCATTGGGCAGGATGAAACAGCGACCAAGGTTTACGATTTTGGTGCTGATCATGCTGGTGAAACTGTGGTGATTACACTCGATTCAGAGTCATTTGGAAGCTGGGACGAGAGTGGCAGTTATGCCGATTATCTCAATATCAGCGCAAATGATGACGAGGTTATCAGCACGACGGAAAGCGGAGACAATACCTATTCATTTGAGGTAACGCTTGATGAAAACGGTCAGGTAGAACTTGAAATCGAAGTGGACGCGACTTACAGCGATGAAGGTATGAACATCGACAATATCGTCATCACCACAGGTGATGACTGGTCGGGTGGCGAAGCCGCGGAGCTTGAGTACCCGCTGGAAATCGTGGCAAACATCACGGATGCTGATCAGTCTGAAGACCTGAGTATCACCATTGATCCGGCTGATCTGCCGGCTGGTGCAGTGCTTTCAGACGATTTTACCCTGAATCCGGATACAGGTCTGTACGAACTGGATCCTGGTGCGGATGCGACAGCCCAAACCATAACGGTTCCGGCTGATACGGGTGAGTTTACTGTCCCTGTGACCGCGACATCTTCCGAGGATGGAACGACGGCGAGCGTTACAGCCATGAACAACGTTGGACCTGTTGCCGTCGATGATACTCTGAGTGGCTCCGAGGATCGATCCATCACGTTTACGGCGGAAGACCTGCTGGGCAATGACACCGATGAAAACACGGGTGATACATTGACAATTACATCTGTGAGCGATCCGGAACACGGTACACTGACGGAGAATGAAGACGGAACGTATACCTTCGAGCCTGATGAAAACTGGAGCGGTGAGACGTCGTTTACCTATACAGTTTCTGACGGCGAAGGCGGTGAAGATACCGCGACAGCCAGTGTCAGTGTCGAGCCTGTCGCCGATGCGCCAACGGTCTCTGTTGATATTGGTGAAGGCGTTGTTGACGACAGTTCACCATCACCGGTTGGTTACTGGAAGCTGGACGAAGAAAGCGGTACGACCTTCGAAGACCAGATTAATGATAATGATGGTTATTCTGCTGGTGGTGGCGAAGGTGGTGAAGGCCTTGTTCAGGATCTGGATGATTCAGGCGTGTTTAACACGGCTGCTGAGTTCAAGGATAACGATGATCAGTTTATTGAGGTCGACCATTCTGCTGAACTGAAACCCGACAGCGGTTCGCTGACGCTCTGGTACAATTCGGATGAAAATGACGATGGTACTTTGGCCTCCAGTGATTCATCAGGATATGACGACGGCGGGCACTTTAATCTCAGGATTAATGGTGACGGCGAGCTTGAACTGCGTATGCAGGACGAGGACTCCACACACACCATTTCCGGTGGCGAAGGTGGCGAAGGCGCATGGAGTCAGGTTACCGTTACCTGGGGTGACGATGGTATGCAGATGTATCAGGACGGTGAACTCGTTGCATCCGACCCTGATTACACGGGTGGTATGTCGGGCAACGAGAACCCCTGGACCTTTGGTGCGAGCCAGATGGGCAGTGGCAACAACACTTCCGACGGTACGTCCGATCACTTTGACGGGCATATGGATGATATTGCCATTTTCGACGAACAGTTGTCGGCGGAACAGATTAGCGATCTGTATGAACAGGGCGTTCAGGGCTTTATGGATAGTGGTAGCGGTAGTGGCGACACCATAGTCTACGATCTGAACATCAGCGCGGATGTCACAGATGGCAGCGAATCGATCACGAGTGTCGTTATTGATGGCTTGCCGGATGGTGCCAGCCTTTCAGAACCTGCGACATTTGATGATGACAGCGGTACGTGGACTGTTGAAGCTGTAGATGGCAGCATGCCGGATATGAGTGGCATGACGCTGACCGCGCCGACAGGGTCTGGTGAGTTCGCACTGGAAGTCACTGCCACGTCAGAAGATTCAAATGGTGACACGGCATCGACAACGACAGTTGTTGGCGTGGATACGGACCCGGATGATCTCACGGTTTCCGTCCTTGAAGACGGTGGCGATACGCTCGATACCAGTTCCAGTGATACGGATCAGACGGTCATTGGTGGTGACGGTGATGACACAATAACCACCGGATCCGGTGACGACGTTATCTTCGGCGGCGAAGGCGATGATGACGTAATGGGTGGTGATGGTGATGACCTCTTTATCTTTGGGTCAGGTGACGGCAGTGACTTCTTCTCTGGCGGCGACGGCTGGGCGGATACGGTTCAGTTGGACGGTTCGGTTGGTGATTTAGGCGCACCAGGTGGTTGGGACGTTCAGGTTGAAGGCGGTGGTGAGGTCACCCAGACCGAAAACAGCCTGGAGTTCGAAAGCGATGCTTCCGGTACCATTACCTTATCAGATGGCAGCGAACTGACCTTCGAGGGCGTCGACAAGATCGAGTGGTAATTGCTTCATCACTCATAGCAAGACACGGGCGTCAAATTCCGGTATTGGATGTCTTCGCACTTTAGCGAAGACATCCGTGCCGAGGTATCCGAGCTTGGAAAATCTTTCCACTTACAAGATCAAGGATCGCATTGACGATTCCCGATGGGCAACCTTGTTTACAGCGGAACACAAGGTTACGGGGCAGATTGTCATGGTCAAGTTTTTCAATTTGAACGGGACATTGGCGCACCTGACCGGCACAGATGAGGAACTGGTGTGGCGCCATCGGTTCGCGCTGGAGACCCATATCATGAACTCGGTGGACCACTCAAACGTCGTCAAGTTACTGGGTTACGGCGCTTTACCTAACGGTCGCCCGTGTTTCATCATGCCGTTCATTATAAATGATCTGACATACGAACTGGGTCCGGATATCAATGACCCGGCGGAACTGATTCGTCTTGCCCCGCCGAGACGCCCAAAACAAATGCGGCCAGACAGGGCTTTCCACGTGTTACGACAGATGCTTCGGGGATTGGACGCTGTTCACAGGCTGGGTATCGTGCACCGGACGCTTAAGCCCGAGAACGTGATGATGACCCGGCGGAAAGCAGGCAATCCGGTCATAGGTAATTTCGGATTGTCAAAGTGGGGCGCGCGGGTAGTGGAAATTGACGACGAGTTGATGGTTGATCACGGTTACACGAGCCCGGAACAAATTGCTGATCCGAATGCCGTAGGCACCTCGGCGGACGTTTTTTCTGTTGGCGCCATCGCCTATCGGATGTTGACAGCCCGTATGCCTGACAAACATGAAACATCCGTATGTGCCGCAGGTGCAAAAGTACCAGCTGCCGTCGATCGACTTATACAGACGTGTCTTTCAACGGAGCCCGAAAAACGCCCAATTCACGCAAACGCCATGCGCGCAGCACTGGACAGGGCTATTGCAGAGTAACGGCGGATTGTTATCCGTTGAATGTGAGATTGTTTTACAGCAGATAATAATCAGTTAGGGTCGCGCCATGGGTACGTCCAGTTCAACCATTTACATCTTCCATATGTGCCGATCCGAGGAGTGGGATTCCGCGTTGGCTGCCGGAATCTACGCGGGCTCTTCACAGGATGTGGCAGATGGATTTATACATTTTTCGACGGCCCCGCAGGTTCGGGAAAGTGCTGCAAAACACCGAACGGGGCAGGGAGGACTTGTTCTATTGTGGGTTGAACCGGGGTTGCTTGCAGGGAACACATTGAAGTGGGAAAAATCCAGAAATAACATGATGTTCCCCCACCTGTATGGGGCGCTAAATACGACTGCGGTGGTTCGGGTTGACCCGCTTGAACTCGACGAAAACGGTATCCATATCTTTCCGCACGATTTCTCTGACATCGAGGCTGCTTGATGAGTGTGTATGATCTGGTCGGACCGCTGTTGCGGTGCATGGATGCTGAAACTGCTCATGGTTTGACCATCAGAGCACTGAAATGGGGGATCGTTCCGCATCAACGCGTCGTGCGTCATCCTTCACTGGAAACAACAGTTTTCGGCCGGAATTTCCCCAACCCGGTCGGACTGGCGGCTGGATTTGACAAGGATGCGGAAGTGCCTGATGCCATGTTGGCGCAGGGTTTTGGGTTCGTTGAAGCAGGGTCCATAACGCCGCTGGCGCAACCGGGAAACCCGACGCCACGCCTGTTCCGGTTGAAATCCGATGAAGGCGTGATCAACCGTATGGGCTTCAATAACAAAGGTGCTGAGGCTGTAGCCAGGAAACTGAGTATGCGCCATGGTCGACCTGGTATTGTCGGCATCAATCTTGGCAAGAACAAGGATACAACCGATGCGGCTGAGGATTATGTCAAGGGGGTCCACCTGCTCGCACAATATGCGGCCTACGTGGTGGTCAATGTATCGTCGCCCAACACACCGGGTCTTCGAGCGCTACAGGGGCGCGAACCATTGGAACGACTGCTGTCCAGAGTTCACACAGCTCTGAATGAGGCGGTGCCATCATCACCACCACCACTCTTGTTAAAAATCGCACCTGATCTGACTGACGACGACAAGGTCGATATTGCTGCAGTAGTAAAATCCACCGGTGTAAATGGTCTGATCGCAACCAACACCACCATCACGCGCCCCGATACGCTGACGAGCAGGGGGAAAAATGAGGTTGGCGGATTAAGCGGCAAACCGCTGGCAGACTTATCCACTCAGGTCGTTGGCGATATGTATCAGTTGCTGAACGGCACTGTGCCGATCATCGGTGTGGGTGGGATCCATGATGTGGACAGCGCCTACGCAAAAATTCGCGCAGGTGCCTCTCTTATCCAGTTGTACAGTGCTATGGTTTATCAGGGACCCGCACTGGTAACGCGTATCCTCGAGGGACTCATCAAACGACTTCAGGCGGATGGTTTCGATACAGTGGCTGACGCTGTAGGTGCGGATCGCTGATAACACGTTGAAATATCAGGTTTTTGTCTCACAGTTCCGGGCGGCCCGCTTGGCCTGCCAGCGACGGTAAAAGCCGTATGCCATGGGTGCCAGGACAAGGAGCAGCACAATCCGGTACAGATGATGGGTTGAAACGAATGCCGGATCGACGCCCAAGGCTATGCTCATCAAGGCCATCTCCGGCAGCCCACCAGGTGCAAACGCTAACCACAGTGCCGGAAATGAGGCACCCGTATAGGGTTCCAGCGCCAATGCTGCCAGTGCACCCGCACCGAGCAGATAGAGGCCTGTAAATGCACCACACAAAAGCGTTTTTGGCACTTCTCGAATCACAACGCCCACAAAACGGCACCCGATGGACGTGCCGATGACGACTTGCGCTGCATTGACCAGTTCAATGGGTGGTTTGGCCGATGTCAGGCCGGCCAGATGCGCGACGGCACTGAGTATCATGGGACCAACTAACGCATATGTGGGGATTCGGGCAATTTTTCCAAACAACGCACCAAATCCACCCAACGCAAACAGCATGGCCGTGTCCATTGTGTCCAGGTCTGCAATAGTCGCCTGCTGCAACAGGGCCTCCGGCGGCACAACGCCGTCTGCGAGGCGAAACCACAGGGGTATGATCAGGACCGTCAACATGATCCGCAGGGAATGAACCAGCGCAATCGTCCGTTCGTCACCACCCATGGCACCGCCGGTGACAACCATGACAGTAAATCCCCCGGGTACGGCCGAAAAGTATGATGTGGTCGAGTCGAAGGCCGTTAATCGCCGCAGGCCGATCCAGCCAACGACCGTCACCACGGCGACAAAGATCGTCATAACGGAAAGTGTCGTGAACCACGTTGAAACCTGGTCCAGCACACTGGGCGTAAAACTGCTGCCCAGCATGACACCGAGCACGGCCAGCATGACCGCGCGCAAACGGACTGGGCGTTCCAGAAACGTGCCGCCGCTCATGGCTATTATAGTCGCCGTGATCATGGACCCCAACATCCAGGCCAGCGGCACGTGGAACAGGCTGAAAATCCAACCGCCCATTGCACCTATGCTCAGGCTAATGGCCAGATGAGTCACGATTACCATTGGGGTACGCGCCGGTATCCCGTCCGTACCCGCCACATGCTCATCAGTGCCGGTATCTGTATGCCCGCTCACGGCAGGAACTGTTCCTTGATGATCCGTTCATCCAGATCATGTTCAGGATCGAACAGCAGGGTCGCACAATGTTCCGTGTCCTGACGAATGGTGACGGTTTCCACGTTGGATACGTCCGCATAGTCGGCCACCGCGCTGACTGTTCGCTGATTGGAATCCAGAACGTCAATGACGATTTCGGCGTGTTGCGGCAACAGGGCACCATGCCAGCGACGGGGACGATAGGCGCTGATGGGTGTCAGGGCCAGGAGTTCCGCACCGATTGGCACGATAGGCCCGTGGGCCGAAGCATTATAGGCGGTGGATCCGGCTGGCGTCGCGACCAGGGCACCATCACAGATCAGCTCGCTCATGCGCTCAATGCCATCAACCTTGATGCGCAGCTTGGCCGCCATGCGGGTATCGCGCAGCAACGAAACCTCGTTGATGGCAAGCGCATGATGGACCTCACCGCTGATGTCTCTGGCTTCCATATGCAGGGGACGCAGTTGTACGGCTTCCGCATTGCGCAGGCGTTCCAGCAGGCCTGTTTCTTCGAACCCGTTCATGAGAAAACCAACAGAGCCCCGGTTCATGCCGTAGACAGGTGCCCGTCGTTTCATATTGGCATGCAGGGTGCGGAGCATGAATCCGTCACCACCCAGCGCGATCACAATATCGGCGTCCTCGGGTCGCACGTGGGCATAGAGAGATTCCATACGAACAAGTGCCGCTTCGGCTTCACCATTGTGGGCGGCAACAAATCCAATAGTCTCAAAATCCATCGTGATCTCCAGCGTCGGCCAACAGCCCGTCGAATCGTATATCTGTTGTGAAACAGAAAAAGTCTGTGTCCATTATGACTACCCGTACCAATCATGCCAAACGGTCATGTGGTAAGCTATTGAAATTGTTCAATTTGTAGACGTTTAACTACATTGCGGCGATTGTATTGGTTTTAATTCAGCGTTATCAATGGCTTAACACAGTAAATTTTCCATAATCCGGTAGACATCCGGCTACATTTGCAATTCCACGGCGACTCATCACGGCCTCATTAAAAACCACTGATTTCCATTCATGTTGCTATCCAGCCCTACAAACCACCCGTTACGTTAAAGCATGAAATAGTAATTAATACTATAAATAGGTAAATTATCACATAGTTGTAAAATTGTCAAGACCGTTGTGGGCTCTGTTCAGCCATGTTCAAATTTCAACTAATCAAACGGATCACGTCTGGTAACGTCAAAGAGGAGCACGAGACCCTGTCTGCAGACGACGACGCAATCGCAAAGCGCGTTTCTCGACCAGGTGCCAGGACGCTGCGCCCAGTGCGCAGGTCACGATGCTCGCGGCCAATGCCAGCGTCCAGCCGTTAAACGTCTGTGGGTTCGCGTGAACAAGAACCTGTTGCACAGGAAAAGCATAGAGATAGACCCCGTATGACCAGTCACCCATTGGTTTGAGATCAATGAATTTAAACCATCCACAGAACGCAATGCCGAGTACACCATAGGAGACCAGAATAACGTAAATCAAGTTTTTGCCGGGCGCGTCGTTTGGCCAAACAACCAGCAACAAACTCAGCAGCACAAATGCGATACCACCGGCATATCCCAGTGGAAGGAAACGACGATTGATAAACATCGAAGCGCCGGCAACAAAAAACACCAACAGGCGGAGTTTATCCTCACTGCCGCTGATCCACTGTGACCAACCGGGTAGGACAAGGCTGATCGCGACGATCAGCGCAGCCGCATTAAACAGAATTTGCCGTTTCAACACACCCAGCAACCCCAGGACTCCCAGTATGACATAACACCGCAGTTCCAGCGGTAACGTCCACAGTGATCCATTGACGACATTGCCATAGGGTGTACCAGCAAACACGCCAGGCAGATGATACTCTGTAGACAGAATTAAACCGTTCTTGAGCAAAAACCGCCACGTGTCACCAGAACCAAAATAGGTGTTCGCATCTACTGTCGAAACAATCCATAAACTGCTCACCGTGACCATGGCGCATACCATGGCGGCGGGATAGATGCGTAACACACGTGCTGTCACGAAGCGCCAGATCCGGGGTGATCGGTCAAAGGACGATGCGACCAGAAAACCGCTGATCACAAAAAACACGTTCACGGCAAATTCGTGCACGGCTTCACCCCACGGGGTGTTGGCCATCAACAGAACACTGACCGGGTCCATGCTTTCCAGTGTCAACACCCCGGAAGTCAGCACAAAACTGTGTCCGAACAAAACAGCAAACGCTGCAATCAGGCGTAACACATCGAAATTGTTTTTGGTTTCCCGGAAGGCGGTTTCAACCGTGCGGCCCAACAACCGGTGCATGCGTTCGGTCCAGTTCGTGTCAGGTGATCCAACAGAAATCGCTGTCGATTCTTATATCGAAATCAACAGGTGATGAAAAGGGTGCAGGAACACGTGTCTATCCGGAAGCACGCGGGCTTTCGCATTGACGACCCCACGCGTAATCGCCAAATTGAGTGTTCTGGTTGTTACTACTGGTTAGTCAGATCAGCAAATATGGATACGAAGCCACCATGAATTGTCCATCATGCGCTACTCCAAACCCGAATGACCACCGATTCTGTAGCGCGTGTGGACATGCGTTACCCAAGGTTTGCGGCGCTTGTGGCTTTGACAATAGTGCTGAGGCACGGTTTTGTGGTGGATGTGGTAAAGCCCTGCAGGCTGGGGCATCCGACACCGATACACAACCTGTCCTGAATGGAGAAGCGGAACGTCGCCAGTTGACGGTTATGTTCTGTGATCTGGTAGGGTCCACTGCACTGTCGGAAGGTCTGGATCCCGAGGATTTGCGCGATGTTCTACGCCGATACCAGGACGCGGCTGCTGTTCATATTGAGAGCCAGAGCGGCTTCATCGCCCGCTATATGGGCGACGGGCTGTTGGTGTACTTTGGATACCCTCAGGCGCACGAGAATGATGCAGAACGTGCGATCCGTGCGGGGTTGAAAATAGCCCGCGAAGTCGGTGACATGAAGCTGGATGATGGCCGGGCTCTGGCAGTCCGGATCGGTATCGCAACAGGACAAGTTGTGGTTGGTGACATCGTTGGCCATGGTGCGGCCGAGGAACGGGCTGTTCTGGGGGATACACCCAACCTCGCCGCCCGCTTGCAGGGCATTGCGGTGCCGGGTTTAGTCGTCGTCAGTTCAACAACCAGGGAACTGGCTGGCGGACTGTTTCAGTACAATGAACTTGAACCTCAACAATTAAAGGGCATTGCCGAGAAGGTATCGGCTTTCAGTGTCCGCAGTGAAAGCGATGTTTACAGTCAGTCTGAAGTCGCCGCCGCAGGTGCCATTCTGCCCATGGTCGGACGGGACACGGAGCTTGAGACGCTGTTCCTTCAGTGGAAGGCGGTAACAACAGGGGGATCCAAAACTGTCTGGGTGCAATCAGACGCCGGCATGGGCAAGTCTCGCCTGATCAGGGCAGTTGAAGAACGGCTGCATGGTGTCGATCATCATTATCTCGTCTGTTACTGTTCCGGGGCCTACAGCAATTCCACTTATTTCCCCTTGAAGGGCGGATTGCGCTCGTTGCTGGGCATTGCCGGGGATCAGTCCTCGACAGTTACAGCCGGTCAACTGAAAGGTTATCTGGACGAGGATCTCCATCGAAGCGCCGTTGTACAGATGCTGCATGACAATGTACCCGAGGACCTGCCGCGCCTTCCTGATGATGCGGCGACCGCACGCCACCTTCTGGTTGAAGCCTTTTGTGCATTGTTAGCGGGTCTGTCAGAGAGGTGTCCCGTCATGTTTGTTCTGGAAGACGCCCATTGGGCCGATCCATCGACCCGTGATCTGATGACGGCACTTCTGCAGGGTGGTGTATCAGGAACGATGTTCCTTGTGGCAACCCGTCCGGAAGGGATGCTGACGGCACCGGCAGGTGCCATGACCATAACATTGGCCGAACTTGCCCCCGAAGCTGCCAGACGTGTTGTTCAGCAGGCACTGGATATGGATGCTGTCGAATCCGGACTTATGGACAAGATCGTTGCGCGGGCAGGGGGCAGCCCGCTGTTTCTTGAGGAGCTTGGCAAGGCTATGCGTTTGTCGGCGGACAAGATCACTATACCCGCTACATTACAGGATGCCCTTATGGCCCGACTGGATAGTCTGGGTCCCGACAAGGTGCTGGCTCAAGCTGCTTCGGTAATCGGTCGCTCTTTCAATATACGCGCACTGGCAGCAATCACAGGTCAGTCAGTTGCGGAACTCACGCCCGCACTGGACCGGCTTGCCAATGCTGATTTTCTGGAAATTGCGACCGATGAGGGTCATCCCTATATGTTCAGGCATGTTCTGATGCAGGAAACAGCTTATCAGTCGATCCTGAAATCCATACGCTCCAGGCTGCATGGCCTGTTGGCAACGGCGATGACTGGCGTGATTGCCGATCTGGTTTCCAATCATCCGGAAATTGCTGCTTTTCATTTTGCCGAGTCGGGAGAGTACAGCATGGCTGCCCAGTACTGGGAACAAGGCGGAACAAGAGCTGCCGGCCGGTCAGCGCATATTGAAGCCATCGAATTTTTCACGAATGCCGTTGATACGTTAGTCGCGTTGCCGCAAACAGATGAGACCGAGCGAAAGGAAATGCAACTCCGAACAAACATGGTCGCCAGTATGCGCATCGTTGACCGGATGGATGAGGCACTGATTCAACTGGACCGCGCTCAGGAAATAGCCTTGGCAAGGGGCAACCTGCAGGAACGTGCGAACCTGCATTCATTACGTGGCAATATTCTGTTCCCCCTGGGCGATAGTGACGGCAGCTTTGCAGAAAATGAAAAGGTGCTGGAACTGGCCCGAGAGGCTAATGACCCGGAAATGCAGGCAGTCGCGCTCAGTGGCTTGAGTGACTCATGTTACCTGATTGGAGATATCAAGGCGGGCTTCGAGTACTCTGATCAGTGTATCAATCTGGCAAGGTCAGCCGGCCTGGATAGTGTCGTTGGTGCCAATCTCGGGTTTCGGGGGCACCTTCGTTTTTATCTTAATCAGGTGAGGGAGGCGATTGATGATTGCAGCGACGCAGTTGAACTCTCGGCATCGCTCGGTCTCAAACGTGCAGAGATGATTGCGCGCGCCAGTTGCTTTGCCAAGGTGCTTTACGATGCCGGACGTTTTGAAGAGTCAGTGGTGCAATTGCAGCGTGGTATAGAGCTTACGCATGAGTTGGGGGCTGGGCGATTTCAACCCATGTATCATAGTCATACCGCCCTGATTTGTGCCCAGATGGGTGACACAAAGGGTTATGAAGAACACCAGGATATCGCGCTGTCAGCGCTCAATCCGTCCAGGTACGCGTTTGTGGGTGGATTTGCATTCGGGGCGCTCGCCAAGGCATCAGCCGCGCTCGGCGAGATGGATGATTCGATGGAGTTCCTGAAACAGGGTGATGCTTTGATGCAGGATACTGTGGTGTTTCACAATGTGTTGTGGTTCGGCCGTCTCGCAATTGATGCTGCGATCATGATGGAGAACTGGGACGACGTGGATCGTCGCTCGGTCGATCTGGCGGCTGCGGGTAACAACAATCCGATACCATGGGCAGTTTATTTTGCTGATCGGGGACACGCACTTGCAGCAGTTGGGCGAAGTCCCGACAGCGCGGGTGCAATTGAAAAGGTTAGGGCCGTTGCTGCCCATGCCCGCGAACAAGGCCTCGTTACCGCATTGCAAGAGATGGGAGCGATTGCCTAGCCGCCGGTAACGCTCATATGGCGCATGACCGCAGGGCCACCGTGCTCACGGTCAATAATGAAATCATGGCCTTTTGGTTTGCGACCGATGGCCTCATCGATGACATTTTCAAGCAAATCATCACCTTCGCTGGCGCGCAAAGGTTCTCTCAGATCAGCCGCGTCATCCTGACCCAGGCACATGTACAGCGTGCCGGTGCAGGTAATGCGGACCCGGTTGCATCCTTCGCAGAAATTATGGGTCAAAGGCGTAATGAATCCAAGTTTCTGACCGGTTTCCTCGACTTCCACATAGCGGGCAGGGCCGCCCGTACGTAGCGGGATATCGTTGAGCGTGAATTCCTGCTCCAGACGAGAGCGTACTTCCGAGAGCGGCAGATACTGATCACCGCGATGGAAATCCATCTCGCCCATGGGCATGGTTTCAATAAGAGTCATGCCAAAACCCTCGTTGCCGCACCAGCGCAACATATCGGCGATTGCATAATCATTGATGCCGCGAAGCGCTACTGCGTTGATCTTGATTTGAAGTCCGGCTTTTTTGGCGGCTTCCAGACCGGCCATGACCTGATTGAAGTCGCCGCGCCGGGTCAGTTTGCGAAATTCCTCTGCATCCAGGGTATCCAGAGATACATTAATGCGTTTGACGCCATAGCGTGCCAGATCATCGGCAAAGCGGCTAAGCTGGCTGCCATTGGTTGTCAGTGTCAGCTCTTCCAGGTCGCCTGTGTCCAGATGTCGGCTCAGGTCGCGGAACAGGGTCATGATATCGCGTCGGACCAGCGGCTCGCCGCCTGTCAGGCGCAGTTTCTTGACGCCCTTGCGAATAAAGGTGGAACATAACCTGTCGAGTTCTTCCAGAGACAGTAAGTCTTTTTTGGGCAGGAAGGTCATATCTTCCGACATGCAATAGCTGCAACGGAAATCACACCGGTCCGTAACGGACACTCGCAAGTAGGTTACATGCCTGCCAAAGGGGTCAATCATATTTGCCATGAGTAATTCTTAACGTGTCGCCGCGAAAATGTCGCCCCCAAAATTGGTAGGGTAATTCTAATGGGAGGTGGACAAGAACGTCTCTGCGGCGTCGCGGGCGGCGTCCAGAGGTGCGGCAATATCACCTTGTGAAATTTTCAGGCTGGTTTTGGATCCGTTCGATTTCTGCAAGTTGATGCGCAGAAATGCGTTGATCCGTGACCCGCTGATCTCGACCGAGCTTACATTGTGCCATGGATAGACTGTGGTACCCCAGCCTCTGAAACTGATGCCATCACCATTCATAACCAACTGACGTTCCAGATTTCGCCCGCCGCGATAGGCCAGCCCACCGACAAGGACCGAAAACAGCAATTGTACGAAACCGATCATGGTCGCGTCGGGTGAGGCGTCATTAAAAACAAATATGAACAACAGCCCGACAATTGCGAGAAATCCGCACAGCAGATACCCTTGAAAGGTCTTATTTTTAGCCCCGTCGCATGTCCACTCGTCGCTACTCATCAATTTGCCCGCCCACGTCTGTATCCATACAAAAAAAGGTTTCACACCCTATTGAGTGCGAGGCGAATATAGTGTTTTGTCATCCATACTGAAAACCCTTTTGAAACCGACGTTATCATCAGTCATGCAAAGCATCCCACCCGTTCCCTGCCCCAATTGCGGCGAGAGTCAGAATGTCTTCCAGGGAAGTTTTAGTCCCGATCAGGAACCGTTCAATGGCGTGTCATGCATGGTCTGCGGGCATGTGTTCGAACAGGACGAGTATCGCACGCTGCTGGCGCAGGCAAGATCCCGTGAACTGGGCCCCATGCCGGGCTAATTCCGTTGATTTTTACCTGGAATTCTTCTCTCTCGCCATTCCGCCCCGCCTTGGCGATTGTAAAACCCATTGCCTGGCTCGAATAAGGGAGGTGCGTCATGCAGACAGCTAACACCAGACATGAAATTTCCACTGTGAGCAATTCAGGTGCCGCTCTTGATGTTGCGTGGTGTGACGGCCACAACAGTGTGTTTCCATCAATCTGGCTTCTCCACGCATGTGACTGTGCGGCCTGTGGCTCTATTGAATCGGCAGTCCGCCATATCCGACTGACGGATCAGCCCGAGCGACCGGTGATCACAGGTGCCCAGGTTGTGGGCAACGGGCAGTGAGAATGCATGGATGTCATTTGGCAAAAGCGCCGGCGGTTAAATCTTCGCCCCAGGATTGACTTTCCTCAATGCAATCGATGTTGATGGATGCAATAAGACATAGAAAGATCAGTCGGATCGGGAGTTGTTGCCATGAGCATGTTTGAAAAACCGTCCCTGGTAACGCGGATAGGCATAGGCAAGGGAATCGGGTTTCTGGTCGGCCTTGCCGGGTTCATCATGCTGCCCTATTTTCTGCCCGATGCGGATATACTGATCCGCTGGGGCATTCTGTTATGGTATACGACGGTGGGTGGCATTATCGGCATGGTGGGGGTGTTTACATGGCACCCCGTGTTGAGAATGCCTATGCCGTGGTGGTTTCGAGCCCCCCTGATCGGTGCCTGGATGAATTTCGTCCTTGTGTTTTTTGCCTATGACACCATGGAAGCTATGATGATTGTGGTTTTTGGCCCCGATGGCGCGCTGACGTCACCATTCTGGTTTAGCCTGGAAGGTGCCGTTATTGGCCTGCTGATCGGCTACTTCGCAACCCGGTTGGGCGGCGAGGGGAAAGAAACACTCAACGCGTTGTAACAGTGACGCTATACTGGTGCTGACAGACCGGGGCGAATTACGGAATGGTAAATGCAGTCGAGTAACACAAGACAGAATATGGATTCCTACTCACCCGGAGAAATTGCCGAGAAAGTGGAAACTGTTGGTGTCGCAAAGGCGCACCTGACTTTCATTCAGACGTCCATGCTGGCGGTACTGGCGGGTGCCTTTATCGCGTTTGGCGCTGCTTTTTACACTCTGGTGGTAACTGACAGCGGATTAGGTTTCGGTCCTTCCCGATTTCTGGGCGGTATTGCTTTTTCGACGGGTCTGATCCTTGTCATTGTTGGTGGCGCTGAGCTGTTTACGGGAAACAACCTTATTGTCATGGCGTGGGCTGATGGCAAGGTTACGCACGGTCAACTCATGCGCAACTGGTGCATTGCCTATGTGGGTAATTTCGTGGGCTCTGTCGGAATTGCGCTCATGATTGTTTTGTCTGGCGTGCTGAATCTGAATGGCGGTGCTGTAATGTCGACAGCAATCAACATTGCAGACGCAAAACTGGCGTTATCATTTCAGGAAGCCTTTGTAAGGGGCGTACTCTGCAACACGCTTGTGTGTCTCGCTGTGTGGTTGTGTTTTTCAGCCCGAACTGTGGTCGGCAAGGTCGTCGCGATCATATTTCCGGTTGCGGCGTTTGTCGCACTGGGGTTCGAGCACTCGGTTGCCAATATGTATCTGATACCGGTTGCCTGGTTCGCGGGTGCGGACAGCATTACAGTTGCAGGTTTTCTCAATAACCTGATCCCCGTTACTTTAGGCAACATTGTTGGTGGCAGCGGCTTTGTCGCCCTGGCTTATTGGGCCAT
>JAJFID010000226.1 GCA_021775325.1 Rhodospirillales bacterium | reverse complement strand
CATTCCAATCCACCTACCGCCCCTGCGCGACCGTGACAATGATGTCCTGCAGATCGCCGAAGTGTTTCTGGAAGACTACGCGCGTGAGGAAGGGAAGGCATTTAAAGGGTTTTCTGCTGATGCCATCCAGGTGTTGAAATCGCATCGATGGCCGGGCAATGCCCGTGAATTACAAAATGTCCTGCGCAATGCTGTGGTCCTCAATGATGGTGACGAGATATCGGCTGACATGTTGCAGCTCATCCGGTCCGGTGAGTACTCAAATGGTTCGGCGGTCGTAATTGAGCGACCGCGCGCAACAGAACCTGAAAGACGCGACGTTGTTACGCCTGGTGTTGATCACAATACCGGCGATACAGACGGTATCGTTCCCTTGTGGCAAGTTGAAAAACGGCACATCCAACGCGCCCTTGAGGCCAGTGGTGGTAATGTGGCGCAGGCCGCGTCTTTACTGGAGATCGGCACATCCACCCTGTATCGCCGGCTCAAGGAATTCGAGCAAATATGATCGGAGCCGTTACCTAAACGTCCTCGTCCAGCGTAAAGCGAAAGTTACACCGGTTGTGTCCCGCCATTATCGTTTCAGGGCGGCTCATTTTGATACGTGGATTGTATCCTTCGCACAGGCTGCCATCACGATTGCACGACAAAGCGGTGCCCAGCTTTTCGGCACCGATTTCCCGGTACATTTCAGCGTATCGGCATCGGGTCACATCAAACGCGAAGACTGTATCTGACTGTTCACAGACCGTGATCTCCAGCGCACCGCCTTCCTGCCACAGCGGTATAACATCTGCAAAGTTCGACATGCTGTTATCTTTATCACGCGTTGCCAGAGACTCGCCCATGGCCCGGGCAAGTTTTTGGGCAACACGCCCCAGCAACTCTATAGACTTCTGTTCACCTAAATCGACTACCATCTCCTCGTACATCGCCTTGGCGAATTCAGCTTCGATGCGGCGACGTTCCAGTAAGGTCGTCATAGCTGCCCTCCGTTGTCCGGGAGACAACTTAGAGCATTATGATGGTTTTATGAAGTCGTACCCATGCAATTCAGATCATGAATTCCATGGGTTGCATGCCCGCGTCGATTTCAGTGGTTGAGGCGGTGTTTCGCACGCGATTGGCGACCATCTTGTCATGGAGTCTGGTGATCAGTGCGCTGCCTGTTTTGACAAACAGAAACGGCAGTACGGAATGAACAAAACACACCAGTGTGGCAACCAGCAGCGTGAGCGCAAAGCTCATTGCCGTACACAGGTGTTCAAAATAGGTTTCGTTTACCGAAGCTGGGTGGCGTGTAAATGCTTCAAACATGGTAATTTCCTCGACTGATAAATTGTAACTGCTGGAAATTTATATACGAAATTTTACGAAAAATGTTTCTTTTTATCCCATAAAAATATATTATCTGTAGAATAAAATTCTAATAATTGAATGAATTGTGAAATGGATGAG
Source organism: Rhodospirillales bacterium (assembly GCA_021775325.1). GTDB lineage: Bacteria > Pseudomonadota > Alphaproteobacteria > Rhodospirillales > Casp-alpha2 > JABJGO01. Next base: position 1,553 of record JAJFID010000226.1, on the reverse strand, counting down.
TTCGATAAGAAAATTCTGGGCTTGATTCAGCACGACGCCACGATGTCGGTGGCGGAAATGGCGGAACAAGTGGGCCTGTCGTCAACACCGTGCTGGCGTCGACTTCAAAATCTGGAAAAAAGCGGTGTCATCAAGGGCAGAACGGCTCAACTGGATGCAGCGTCATTGAACGTGGGTGTGACAGTGATGGTGATGGTGCGGACCAGCCAACATAATGCGGAATGGCTAGGCAGATTTGCTCGCGCTGTCGAGTCCATACCGGAAATCGTTGATCTTTTTCGCATGAGTGGCGATATGGACTACTTAATGAAAATTGTCGTGCCCAGTATCGACGGGTATGACGCAGTGTACCGGCGACTGATTGAAAGTATCGAGCTTTCAGATGTCAGTTCCGCATTCGTCATGGAAACAATCAAAAGTACGACGGCGCTGCCGCTCAGTTACGCGTAACCTTCACGCCGCCAGTACAACAAGCTCACGGGGTGATGCACAGGGCAACAAGGCGGTATCGGCCTTGAACATCAGGGTATCGATGTAATAGGTGATGCCGGCCATGTGAGGTCCGAAAAACTGGCTTTCGAAATTGACAACGGTGTTGGCTTCGAAAATCCGGGCGCTGTCCGAATCGGACATTTCGTACACATAATTGCCAACCCAATCGGGTGGAAATCCGATCCCGAGTTCATACCCGCCAACCCAGCCAGCATCGGACCAGATGCCCATTTCGTCATAGTACTGCCGTGTTCTGGTGACAAGTTCAGCGACCGGCAGGTCGGGGCGCAGCATATCTGCAATCACGTCGAATACACCCGACGACTTCGCATGAAAATCCACTATATCACGGGGTGGTTCTCCCACGTAGAAGGCTCGGGCCGCATTGGCATGGTAGCGATTGTACACTCCGCATACATCCACATTAACCTGTTCGCCGTGTTTGATCACCTTGCGGCTGGCGAGCGAGTGACCGGTATTGGCCTTCGCACCCGACAGAACGGGCAGGGTGATCGCCGGATTTTCTCCACCGGCCTTGGCCATGGCGCGGATCATTTCGCCGTAAACTTCCAGTTCTGTGACACCAGGTCGTATGGCATCGCGGGCTGCCGACATGCCGATATCCGTAATACCGGCGGCTTGTTCCATGTAGGCGATCTCCTGATCAGACTTGATCCAGCGGATATCGCGAAGAATGTCGCTGCCATCGCTAATTGCCATATCCGCATGTTCGAAGGCATCACGAAATCGGGCGCTGATGGCCGGATTGGGCCGATAGCTGTAAAACTCCATGCCCACCGTTCCGGAAAGCCACCCCTCCGCTTTCAGCTCGTCCACGATGAAGCCAATGCCATCGCGGCGTTCGGTTATGGGGAATATCCGGAGATCATCGGTACAGGTTACGAAACGGCACATGATTTTTTCACTGGGCGTATCGAACATAATGAACTTGTCATGATCCCGGTGAATGGCGATACCGCTTGTCGCAGGCCACTGCTTTGGGCTTTGCGCCTGATACCATTCGCATTTGTAACCGCTGATGTAGTAGAGGCTTTCGGGTG
>JAJFID010000225.1 GCA_021775325.1 Rhodospirillales bacterium | reverse complement strand
CCGGACGGCAGGGAACGAGCCCAATTCTTTGGGTGGTTCCGGCCCGTGATGTAAGTTAGGCCACAGCCTTTCGGCAAGATGCCTGCCCATCATGGCGGCGGGCCCGGGTTGGCGGAGAAACAGGGGGAGTAACAGCGTAATGGCCAAATCCACCAGGCGGGGCGCGGCGAAGGCCGGGAAAACGGCAGCAGACGGCGTGCCCAGGGCGCTGGCCGATTTGCGCACCGCCATCGACGGCGTTGACCGGGAATTGCTCGATCTTCTCGGCCGTCGCGCGGCGTTGGTGCAAAAGGTCGGCAAGGCAAAACAGGGCACGGACACCGTGGTGCATCACCCGGGCCGCGAAGCCCAGGTGCTTGCTCGTCTGCTGGGCCGGCACAAAGGCGCCTATCCGGCCGCCGCGGTGGCGCGTATCTGGCGCGAGATTATCGCCGCCTCTGTCAGGCTGCAGACGGATTTCCGGGTGGCGACGCCCGCCAACACGCCTTGGGCCATGCTGCTCGCGCGGCAGCATTTTGGCGAAGCGACGCCGGTGGCGGAGTCAGTCAATCCGCTCGCAGCGGTCCGCGCGGGACGGGCCAGTGCCGCAGTCCTGCCATGGCCCGGCGGCGGTGGGGCCGGTCTGTGGTGGCGGCGCTTTGCGCCGACCCGGCCGGAAGATGTCTCCGTGATTTGGCAACTGCCCTTCACCGGTGACGCCCGGCGCACCGCCATGGTGGTTGGCCGCGCCCACAGTGCGCCGAGCGGTCAGGACCGTAGCTGGCTGGTTCTGGAGATGGACCCCGCGCGCCGTAATCCCCCCGCCATGCGGCGCATTGCGCAATCGGGACGGTTGCGATTGGTGGAATGTGACGGCTATATCAGCGCCGCCGACGCAGCCGCCCGCCTTGCGTCGTCCCGGGCGGTGGATGCGGTCCACTGGCTGGGTGCATTTCCTCTGCCGCTGGGCGTGTTGGACGCCGAATAACCGGAGCCAGTGCCATGAGCCTGCCGACCCCCAAACCGGGGATCATGGACATCGCCCCTTATGTGGGTGGCGAGTCGAAGATTCCCGGAATTGACGAGCCAATCAAGCTGGCGTCGAACGAGAATACCCTGGGTGCGAGTCCTCACGCGGTGGAAGCGCTGCGCCAGATGGCGGACCAGGCGCAGTGGTATCCCGACGGCGGCCACACGGAATTGCGCCACGCGCTGGCGGAGGCCCATGGGCTCGAGGCCGACAGGCTGGTCTGCGCCAACGGATCCGACGAACTGATCGGTCTCCTGACCAAGGCCTATGCGGGACCCGGCGACGAAGTGCTGTTCAGTGAGCACGGCTTTGCCATGTACCCGATTTCGACCATGGCCGCGGGCGCGACCGCGGTGCGCGCCAAAGATGACGGCCTGGGCGCCAGCGTCGACAACTTCCTGGCTGCGGTCACCGACAAAACGCGGGTTGTCTTCCTGGCCAACCCCAACAACCCCACCGGCACCTTCCTGCCGCCGGAGGAAGTGGCCCGCCTGCATGCCGGCCTGCGCGAAGATATCCTGTTCGTCATCGACGCGGCCTATGCCGAATACATCGTGCGCAATGACTATTCCGCCGGGCTGGAGCTGGCGCGGCAGCACCGCAATGTGGTGGTCACCCGCACCTTCTCGAAGATCTATGCACTGGCGGCGCTTCGGCTCGGCTGGTGCTATGCGGACCCGGAAATTATTGGCGTGCTGCATCGGGTGCGCGGGCCGTTCAACGTCAACGCAATGGCGCTCGCTGCCGGCGTTGCGGCCGTGCGCGATGTGGCCCATGTGGACATGTCCCGCACCCACAACAGCGAATGGCTGCCCTGGTTCCAGGACCATGTGCGCGAAATCGGCCTCGAGTCGCCGCCCAGCATCGGCAACTTTGTTCTGGTGCGGTTTCCGGGGACCGATGGTCAGGACGCAAATGCGGCGAATGACTATCTCACCACGAAGGGCATTATCACGCGCAAGGTGGCGAATTACGGTCTGCCGGACTGCATCCGCGTGACCATCGGGACAGAGGCGCAGTTGCGGGCGACGGTCGACGCGCTCAACGCTTTCGCCAAGCAGTAGCCGGCGCGTGGCGGACACTCCCCATTTTTCCCGGGTTGCTTTCATTGGCGTCGGGCTGATCGGATCCTCCCTTGCGCGGGCCGTGCGCAAGGCCGGGCTGGCCGATCGTATCGTTTGCTGGTCGCGCCGGGCGGAAACCAGCGCCCGGGCGCTTGAGCTCGGCGTGGTGGACGAGGCGGCGGAGACTGTGGCGGACGCGGTCGCCGGCGCCGACCTGGTGGTCATCGCCATCCATCTGCGCGGCTATGAAGACGTGGCAAAGGCCATGGCGCCGGCATTGGCCGAAGGCGCCATCGTCACCGATGTGGGCTCGTCCAAGCAGGTCGCGCTGAAGGCGCTTGCGCCGCATCTCCCCGACCATGTGCATCTGGTGCCCGGCCACCCGGTGGCGGGCACGGAATTCTCCGGACCAGACTCTGGCTTTGCCGAACTTTTCGAGGGCCGCTGGTGCATCCTGACACCGGCGGAGGAGACGGACGCCGGCGCACTGGCGCAGGTAACCGGCTTGTGGGAGGCGGTTGGCAGCTCTGTCCAGATCATGGAACCCGAGCATCATGACGTGGTGCTCGCGCTCACCTCCCACCTGCCGCACATTATCGCCTACACCATTGTCGGCACGGCCGCGGAAATGGAGGGCGACCTCAAATCAGAGGTGATCCAGTTCTCCGCGGGCGGCTTCCGCGATTTCACGCGCATCGCGGCGACCAATCCGGAATTCTGGCGTGATGTCTTTCTTGTCAACAAGGATGCCGTCCTCGATGTGCTCGGCCGCTTCGAGGAAGATCTCTCCGCCGTGCGCAAGGCGATCCGCCGGGGCGACGCCGACGGCCTGCTCGCCATGCTGACCCGCACCCGCGACATCCGCCGCGGCGTCATCGACGCCCGCCAGGACAGCGACTGGCACCGCGAAACGGGGTAAACGTCCGCGCCCGGGATTGAGCCCTGGCACGATCAAACAGCTTATTGCCCTCAGGTCCTCGACTCTCCGTTCCGGTTCGGCCGGGGTGGCGGAGGATATTAGGTATGGCCTATCCCCATACACCACCCCGGACGCCGCAGGCGATCCGGGGACCAGCTACGGCATCAGATCCGGATACAGGTCCCGCCATTCGGGGTTCATGTCTTCCATGAGCTTGAGTTTCCAGGTCCGCCGCCATCGCTTGACGCGGTTCTCCCGAATACGGGCGTCTTCGTAGCCGGCGTGCTGCTCGTAATATACCAGCGACCTGAGATCATGCTTCTTCGCAAAGGCAGCGCCGCGCCCGTCCTTGTGCGCGGCGATACGCTGGATCAAGTCACTGGTTGTCCCAACATACAGCGTTCCGTTTCGCCGGTTGGCCATGATGTAGAGCCAATATGGCTTGTCCTGCATGGGCTGCTTCTGGCCCCCGGCTCTCGCGGTGCTCGGCCGGGGTGGTGTTTGGGTGTCGATCTGAAGCAGCCTATCACATCAATCCGGACGCCGGAGGCGATCCAGGGGCCTGTCAGGGTGGCGTGTCTGGCGGGGGCTGGGCTAAAGTCTGGTCAGCGATAATCCAGAACCGGACCTGAACCCATGAATGTTTCGCGCCACGTCACCTATGGCGAACTCAAGGGCATGCGCAAGATCGAGGCGGTCGAGCAGATGCCGGACGACTACAAGGACACCCTGTTCAAGATCCTGTCGGCGCTGGCTTCCACGGAGTTTGCATCGGTGGAGCAGCACCAGCCGTGGATCAACCAGGGGCCGACGCCAGAGGATCGCTTCGCCCAGGCCCAGATCTGCGCCGACGAGGCCCACCAGGGCTTCATCGACTGCCGCATGCTCAAGCAGTTTGGCCCGGAAGGCGAAGAGGTGGCGGAAAGCATGCTGCACCTGAAGATGGGCGAACATCCACTGAACGCGTTCAACGTGCCGTTCGACAGCTGGGTGGATCTCTGCGGGTTCTGTTTCCTGATGGACCATGTGGCCTGGTATCACCTGCGCGCCATGGAAGGCTGCAGCTATGCGCCGATTGCGCGGGAAATGACCTCGATGGTGCACGAGGAGCGGTTCCACGCCTCCTTCGGCGCCCGGCGCATCCACGACCTGGTCAACGTACCAAAATATGCCGACCTGTGTAAGGCGACGCCCGAAGACGCCCAGAAGACCGTCGACAAATGGTACCCCCATTCGCTCGACACCTTCGGCAAAGCGCAAAGCCGGTTCAGCGACGCTGCCGTCGCCTTCGGCATCCGCAAATGGGGCAACGAGGAACTGCGCCAGATGTGGAAGACGGATCTGGACGCGCAGATCACCAAGATCGGCCTCAAGGTGCCCGACGCCGAGGCCGGCCGCACGGTTCACTAGGTGGGGCACTAGGCAGCAAGGGCCGCAGCTGAAAAATGTGGGTCTTCGGCTATGGCTCTTTGATGTGGCGGCCCGGCTTTCCCTATCAGGTCAGGAAGCGGGCCCTGCTGCAGGGCTATCACCGCGCCTTCTGCGTACGCACGGTCCACCATCGCGGCACGCCGGAGCAGCCGGGTCTGGTGATGGGCCTCAAGCCCGGCGGTCACTGCATGGGCGTTGCCTTCCGGGTGCGGACGGAGCAGGCCAAGGACGTACTCGACTATTTGGAGGAGCGGGAGCTGCGCTGGTATCCGGTCTATCAGACCGCGGGCGTGGAGGTGGAGCTGGAAGAAACCGGCATCGGCCGTGACGCCCAATCCCGTGGCAGCGTGGCCGGCCGCACCGTCAACGCGCTTACCTACCTGCCGAATCATGACCATCACGACTATCTGGGCGATCTGTCGGTGACCGACGCGGCGGAGATCATCGCCAGCGCCGAAGGCGTCAGCGGCCGCAACATCGACTATGTCCGCGACGCCATCGCCAACTTCCGCACGCTGATGATCGAAGAGCCGGAGATCGAGGCTGTGGCGGC
>JAJFID010000224.1 GCA_021775325.1 Rhodospirillales bacterium | reverse complement strand
GGTTCTGGATGAGCGCGGCACGGTCCTGGGAATCGGCGGCATGGAGATAGACATAACGGCGCGCCGCCAGGCTGAAAACGCGATCAGACTGAGCGAAGAACGGTTTCGTGATTTCAGTGCGGCAGGCTCTGACTGGTATTGGGAACTGGATGAAAACCTTTGTTACACAGTGTTGTCCCATGGCGGGCTGGATGCGCGTAAGTATCCGACGGCTGACGTCATCGGGGTGCATCGTGCCGCTTACAGGCCCGATGGAATAGACGACGCAACCTGGGAAGAGCACCTGAACGATTTGTATTCCCATCGTCCGTTTCGGGACTTCATCCAACCCCGCAAGCTACCCAACGGTGATGAGGTCTGGCTGTCGGTGAACGGCATTCCTCTGTTTGACGAGGATGGCGTTTTCAGGGGTTTCCGGGGAACCGCTACAGATATTACCGAAAACAGAAAGGCCGAGAAACGGATCAGGGAAAGCGAGGCACGTCTCCAGGCGCTGTTTGAAAATGCATCTGAAGGTATGTTTATTCGCGATGTCGATGGCTATTTTCAGATGGCAAACATCACCTTCGCCAATCGAATTGGTTCTGATGATGTTACCGAAATCGTCGGTAAGACGTTGTTTGATATTTATCCGCAAGACGATGCCAGGATATACAGACAGGATGATATCAACTGCATGGAAACAGGGCATGTTTCCAGCACGGAACTCAGTTTCCCGTTGCCCAACGGCCATGAAATGATTCAGTTCGCGATCAAGTTTCCTATTGTTTCCGAAGATGGCACCGTCATGGGCGTGGGTGGCATTGATATCGATATTACCGACCGGAAGAAGCTTGAGCGCATGAAGAACGAGTTTATCTCAACGGTGAGTCACGAACTCCGGACGCCGTTGACGTCTATCAAGGGCTCATTGGGTCTGGTTGTCGATGGCGCGCTTGGAAGTTTGCCCAGTCACGCCGAGAACATGGTCGACATCGCCTACAGGAACACAAATCGGTTGATCAATCTGGTCAATGACATGCTGGATATTGAGAAATTTGCGTCCGAAGGCATGGAAATTGATTTACAGAAGCTGGATATCTCGGCGCTGGTTGCCGAGTCCGTTGAAGCCGAACATGGTTTTTTGGCGGAGTACGGTGAACGTCGTATCGTTACGGATATCACCCCCGATGTCATGGTTGCCGGAGATTCCAGGCGCCTAAATCAGGTGATTGCCAATCTGTTGTCCAATGCGATCAAGTTTTCACCCGAAGATGGGGAAATCAGGATCGTCGTGTCTATCAGGCATGGCGATGCGTGCGTTTCCATCTCTGATGATGGCGTGGGTATTCCGGAAGAATTTAAGGAACGCATCTTTGAGCGGTTCTCGCAAGCCGACAGCTCTGATACCCGCCTGGCGGGGGGAACCGGTCTCGGGTTGAACATATCCCGCTCCATTGTCCGCAGTCATGGAGGCAATATCAGTTTCGACTCTGAGGTGGGTTTGGGCAGCACGTTCTATTTCACGTTGCCTGTTGTGGCATGAACGAGGCCCCCGAATACTAGGGTAGATAGGGTTCCGCCGCCTCGCGCACCTGTTCTGCCTTCTCTGACTCTCCAAGAACCTCATAGGCCTGGATCAGACGTGCCCAGCCTTCCGGGTCTTCGGGGTTCTCCTGAAGCCTGTCCGCCAGACGCTGAACCATGGAACGGATCATGTCCAACTGATCTTCGGCGCTCATGGTGGCTGCGTTTTCAATGTCATCCTGCGTTGGCCCGGGCATGGTGTTCGGTGTGCCCCCGCCAATTCCGGTGGCTATCGCCAGTTGCTGTACTTCGGAGCTTGGTGAAACGGTCGCGAGATCGATACCCGCGGAACTGGCGGCATCGGCAATCTGTGCCTGAACCGTCGGCAACCAGGGCGCGTCAGCCGGTGAAAGATGAACCAGATCCGTCCACACCTGAATAGCACCCACCAGATCGCCCTGTTGGGCTACACCAACACCGAAGTAGAACCGCGCCTTGGGATCAAGCGGATCAGCGCGCAAAATTTGCGCAAGCAACTCGATCATTGCCAAATCCACCACAGTATCATTTGCCAGAATAGAGGCTTCGGCATATTCACTTCTGGCGCGCCCGTCTCCAGTCAGGTTATACAATCTGAGAAAAGCCGCCGCAGAATCCGCATGCCGTTCGAGTACCTGATATGTGCGGGCGAGCATGGCCCAGCCTTCAACATCATCCGGATTGCTGGCGACCCGTGTTTCGAGGCCCTTCAGCATGTCGCCCATACCCTGCGCACTTTGTACCACGTCAGAAATGTCGGTCCGCGCAGCATAGGGATAATCCGGAGTTCCGGGCGATCCGATCTGTATATAGGCACCAAAGCTGGCGAGCGGGATCAGCAATACCAACGCGATTAAGATGGTGCGGCGTTCGGCCGCTCCACCGGAGGATGCCTCGAAGTTATCCTGTGCATCGGCAGCAGCCAGCAACCGGCGCTGAATTTCAAGACGGACAGTACCGGCTTCATCTGCAGATACATGACCACGGTCCACATCACGGTCGACTTCTGCCAACTGATCCTTGTAGACGGCGATGTCGAACTCGCGGCCATGAGTCGGTTCGACTGTTCGACGCAGAAACGATGGGCCAGCCAGTATACAGACAACGCAGATTGCCATGCCCCCGAGAACAAGCCACAGGGTCATGATGTGGTCTCGTCATCTAGCAGTGCCTTGAGCCGTCTTTGTTCGTCCGCGCTGAGACCAGCCGCCGCGCCCGATAGCGACCGCTTGCGTCTGAAGATTACAAAAACAGCCATAATGCCTATCGCGACAAATACCGGCGGCCCATACCACAACACATAGGTTGAGCTGTTGAATGGCGGTTTCAAAAGCACGAATTCACCATACCGGCTGACAATATAGCTTTTTACCTGCTCGTCTGTCTCGCCCTGTACCAGTCGTTCACGAACCAGCAGGCGCAAATCCTTCGCCAGTTGTGCATCGGAATCGTCAATGGACTGATTCTGGCAAACAAGACATCGTAGCTCCGCACTGATGTGGCGCGCGCGGGCTTCCAGCGCCGGGTCGCTCAACACTTCGCTGGGCTCCACGGCCATCACGGCTGCGTTCAGAGACACAAGCGTCAGCACTATCAGCAGCAGATTCCTCATTGTGCGCGCAAGCTCTGTACCAGGGGATAAATGGCATTGACCCAGATATCGCGGTTCAGCGGCCCCACATGTTTGTATCGAATGATGCCATTGCGATCGACAACGAACGTCTCCGGCGCGCCGGTTACGCCAAAGGCAATGGCACCCTTGCTATCCGGATCATCACCCACAAGGGTATAGGGATCGCCCTCGCGCTTCAGCCAAGCCGGGCCCGCATCAGGGTCTTCCTCACGCCAGTCGATACCATGAACAGGCACATCGCTGGTTCGTTTAAGTTCCATGAGAAAGGGATGTTCGACCTTGCACGAAATGCACCACGACCCGAATACATTCAGCAGGGCCACGTCGCCATGAAAGTCGGTGTTTTCCAGACCCCAGGCGCGATCTGCATTGGCGCGCCCCTTGATGGCGGCAAGCTGAAACTGCTCGACCGGGGTATTGATCAGGACTGATGGCAACTGACTGGGGTCCTTGGTCAGACCGACGGCAAAATAGATGGCGATAATGCCAAAAATGATGCCGGGTGTCAGGAAGAGGATGCGCTTTGCGGTCATGGATCAGGTCTTCGCCACCGGACTGAGTTCCGCCTTGCGGCGTTGCGGCACACCGACACGGAAACGTCGGTCACTCAGTGAAACAGCAGCGCCGGTTACCATGACAATGGCCCCTACCCACATCCAGGCCACCAGCGGGTTCCAGTAAAGCCGGGTTACATAGGAGCCGTCACTACCGTCTGCGTCGCCGACAACCGCATACAAATCGCCCAGAAACAGTGAATGAATGGCGGCCTCCGTCGTCGGCATGGAGCGGACCGGATAGCGGCGGTTTTCGGGGTGCATGGTTACAACAGGTTGACCATTCCGGGTAACGGTGAAGGTGCCACGCGTATAGGAATAGTTTGGGCCCTGACCGTCTTCTGCACCCATGAAGGTATAGTCGTAACCACCCACATTGACGGTTTCGCCGGGCGACATGGTCTGGATGGATTCAACCTTCCACGATCCGGCTCCGGTCATGCCAGCAATGGCAATCGCCAGCCCCAGATGGCCCAGCGTCATGCCCCAACTCGACCTCGGGGACCGACTGAGGCGAGACAGGGATTCCGAGAATGGCACGCGGAAAAGTCTGATGCGCCCCGCCAGTTCGACCAGGGTTCCAAGGCCCAGCCATGCTGCGAGTGTCAGGCCGATGACCCCCATAAATGGTCCATCCGTCACGAGGGACCATGTCGCCAGGCCGATAAGACCCGACAATACAAATGCCAACCGAAGACGGGACAGGGCGAAGCGCAGATCGGCGCGTTTCCAGCCGAGCAATGGCCCCACTGCCATCGCCAGGATCATGGGCATCACAATGGGGATGAAAACGGCTTCAAAAAACGGGGCGCCGACGGAGACCTTGTCGCCGTCAAGTGCATCCAGAAACAGGGGATACAGGGTTCCGAGCAGCACCGCCGCCGCCGCCGTGGTCATGACCAGATTGTTCAGAAGCAACCCACCCTCGCGAGAGATCGGCTGGAACACGCCTGTATTTCGGATGGTGGGTCCCCGCCATGCAAACAGGGCAAACGATCCGCCAATAACGATAATCAACAACAGCAGGATAAACACGCCGCGTGACGGGTCCGTGGCGAAGGCGTGTACGCTGGTCAGTACACCAGAGCGAACCAGAAAGGTTCCGAGCAGGCTCAGTGAAAACGTCACGATGGCAAGGAACACGGTCCAGCCTTTCATGGTATCGCGCTTTTCCACCATGATGGCCGAGTGCAGCAATGCTGTGCCGGCAAGCCACGGCATGAAAGATGCATTTTCAACCGGGTCCCAGAACCACCAGCCGCCCCAACCCAGTTCGTAATAGGCCCACCAACTGCCCAGAGTGATCCCGCCGGTCAGGAAACCCCATGCTGCCAGTGTCCATGGCCGTACCCAGCGACCCCAGGCTGCATCAACCCGACCCTCAATTAGGGCTGCGATGGCAAAGGAGAAGGCCATGGAAAAACCGACGTAGCCCAGATACAGCATGGGCGGATGGATCGCGAGGCCAGGGTCCTGTAACAGCGGGTTCAGACCCTGGCCGTTAAATGGGACTGGAATCTGGCGACTGAAAGGGTTCGAGGTCAGCAGCAGGAACAGATAAAAACCAACTGCGATAAATGACTGGATGGCGAGAACGCGGGCGCGTAATGCGGGTGGCAGATTGGCACCAAACACGGCAACGGCACACCCGAATATGCTGAGGATCAGGACCCATAACAGCATGGATCCCTCATGATTTCCCCACGTGCCGGAAATCTTGTACATCAGGGGTTTGTCTGTGTGGGAGTTCTGAAAGACCACGGACAGCGAAAAATCGGAAACAATAAACCCGTGCATAAGTGCGCCAAAGGCAAAAGCGACCAGTACAAACTGGATCACGGCGGCAGGCCGGGCGAAGTCCATCCATTGAGCATTGTTGCGAGCCGCCCCCACCATGGGCAGGACTGTCTGGGCGCAGGCCACAAACAGCGCCAGAAACAGGGCGAAATGACCGGCTTCAGCAACCACGCTTATTGACCTTCCGTTCCGTTGTCGCCTGACTCACCGTCACCTGATCCATGTTCACCGTCCTGATACCACTGACCCGCTTCCTTGATGGCATCAGATACTTCCGGTGGCATATAGTTTTCATCGTGTTTTGCCAGAACTTCATCCGCTATGAACACACCGTTTACCAGCGTACCCTCGGCGATCACGCCCTGACCCTCGCGAAACAGATCGGGCAGAATTCCCACATAGTTTACCGCAACAGTATCCACCGTGTCTGTAATGACGAAATGGACAAGCCCGTCTGCGCCTGGTGTCACACTTTCTTCGGCGACCAGCCCGCCCAGGCGAATACGTCGCCCCTCTTCAATAGCGCCGCTGGCAATATCACCTGGCGTGCGAAAGAATACGATGTTTTCCTCAAAAGCGCTCAGCATCAGGCCTGCAGCCACAGCAATGAACACGCCTGCAATTGCAACGAAAGTGAGCCGTTTATACTTTCTTTTCACGGCGTCTCAGTTCCCTGATCTTCCATCCGCTGCAGGGTTGTGCGCGCCACACTTAGGGACCGCACGCTGAGGATAGCAATGCCAACAAGTATCACCGCGGAAAGTCCGTATCCAGGCCATACAAAGGCAGCGTACCCGCCCATGTCCAGAAATGAAGATAGTGTATCCATGAAGGCTCCGTCTCAACAGAATGCGATCATACAGATCATGGTGTGTAACGGATAATAACAAATCCGTGGGTAGGCAAAATGATTTCGCTCAAGTGTACACCGCTAAACACGGGTCTGACGTTGCCGCAAGGCGCGGATTTTACCCGCCGTCACATCTGCATCTATTCGAATGATGAGAACCCACAGGTAAAACAGCGTATAACCGCTCGCCATCAACAACAATGGCCACAACATGCTGGCATGGATGGTCGGGCCGTCCATGCGAACGACGCTGGCAGGTTGGTGCAGTGTATTCCACCACTCCACCGAAAACTTGATAATGGGTACGTTCACAAAACCCACCAAAGCCAGAATGGCCGCGGCGTTGCTTCCCCGCTGGGCATTGTCAAAGGCGTTGTTCAAAGCCATGTAACCCATGTACAGAAAAAACAGAATTAGTACAGATGTCAGCCGGGCATCCCATACCCACCACGTGCCCCACATGGGTTTCCCCCATAGCGATCCGGTAACCAGTGCCAGAAAGGTGAAGGCGGCCCCGACAGGTGCCGTGGCCCGTGCCGCGGTATGGGCGAGCGGGTGTTTCCAGATCAGTCCGACGCCTGAGGCTATGGCCATGGCGGTGTAACACATCAGTGCCATCCAGGCGGCCGGCACGTGCACGTACATGATACGGACGCTTTCACCCTGTTGATAGTCGGCGGGCGAGGCGAACAGGCCC
>JAJFID010000223.1 GCA_021775325.1 Rhodospirillales bacterium | reverse complement strand
GTCTTCAGCATAGAGCAAGTTTGCATAAATGATCCGGCTGTCGATTCTAACCTTGGCCAGGGCTGATTTGAGTAAACCCAAGCCAATCGAGGGACGTTCAAGCGAGCCATAGGGCATGTGTACAAGCACAACTTCTTCTTTGCCGCAGGAAGACATTGCATCGACTGCCACGCTAGGACCTTGATCATATCCCATAGACGGTCTCTGCCAACTGGTTCATTGCGAGATGTGTTTTGGCCATCCGTGTTTTCAAACTGAATCGCATCAATACATCGTCGACTCGTTCACTGTAATGAGTGAGGATCGTGTCCCGGACGAGTGGGTCATCGAAAAGTGCCAGGCAAGCATGGCAGTGGTGCGCGTAGCGGTTCTCCCAGTCAATATTCGGATTTTTGCTAGCAGCCCAGGCCAGGATTTTTTCGGGCCCATCAATGTGCAGCCATATCTTCATAAAATCCTGATTTTGTGCACTTATGCCGTCGTGCAAATGGCCTTTCTCCCATTTAAAATTGAGGTCGGGAATTTTTTCTCGCGGTAGACCACAGCAAATTCCGATCTTGGTAGACGGTGTTAGGACCAACGTAGACAGAATATCGTTGCAGCCTTCGCGATTGTGAACAGTTTCCTTGTTCAACATGGTGTTTCCAGATTGGGGAATGACCTCGTCTGCTGACATCGGCATCCAAGCCGAGCTAAGAATATCGAATTCGGTTCGTTCGGTACTTTCCCATAACAATTTGAGATCAACGTCCGCCAAAATCGTGTCACGTGTTACGACCGCGTTATCGGTCGTCTCGACAATGATCATAGTGTTATCCAGCCCGGATTGGACCCCTGCAATTGCGGCGTTGATGACTGCGGATTGAGGCACGTATTTCTGGTGGAAATCCCCAGTGCTGATATTGAGTTCATTGAGGCCAGCTTCAACGAGCGCGGCAATTCGCTCTAATCCGGCAACGCGCCTGCGTGCCCAATAGCCGTTGGTAACACACCGCGTGGAAAGTCCTCGCTCGCTCGCATACTGAATTGCCTGAATGAGGTCTCCACCCAACAAGAAACACTCTCCACCTGAGAACACCAGAACCTGCACTGTACCAAGCCGGGTTACTTCATCGATGAAAGCCTTGATCTGCTCAAGACTCAATCGTCCCTTAACTTTCGGGTGGCAGTCAAAACAGCAGTTTTGGCAAGCTGCCGTGCAGCGGTATGTAGCGAGTACGGTGGCCGTCGTCACCTCTACGACCGGAGAATTAAATTGCATGGATGCCTCCGCTTACGCCCGTCTACAACCAAAGATACGATTGACCGGTTTGTTTGTTCAGTTTCGAACCAGGCCGCACACTTGGGCAATGCCTGTGAGAATCAGGCAGGATAGGTCGTACCCTCGCGACTGGGCTGGCGCGTCCGATGCTGGACGGCACCATCAGGTGGTGTGGTCTGGATTAAGCACCCGCAGATGCTGCTCGTTGACGTTCAAATGACTCGGCGTACAACATGAGCTCGCTACAGAATGCGAGAACCTGACCAATCATTGAAAGGCGCTGTAGTTCATCGGAATCTCCACGCGCCGCAAGAGATGCAAGGCTTTGAATATCACCCATTGACGCTATCGCACCGAGAACCGCGACGGTTACTGCCACTACGCCTTCTGCTGGGACGGCAGCGGTTACAGCGACACCGATTTCCGCTTCACCGACGCCAAAACCGGTACCTACCCCATAGTGGTTATCCCATGTTTCGAGTGTGGGGAGTTCTGTAAGAGATTTTTGTGCCAGAACACCAGCTACCATGTCCGCCACGTAGGTATCGATCTCGTCAGTTTCATATTTCCGTGTGAGTACGCCATTCTCATTCAGATCATGTAACAGGATTTTATACGCTGTTTCTGCCGCCTCTCTCTGTTCAAAGAAATGATGAGCGGCTGATACATCGTACTCAACTCGATTTTGAAGTCTGCCATTCTTCAAGCCTTCCTGATGATATGCGGCGTTGGCTGTTTCATCAGCACCGTGCTCACTCGCCTCCGTGCCGTCGAATCCTTCAAACATGCCGGCAACGTGGTTGATCAACTCTTTGTTGGACAACGCAGCATAAAACGTACGGTTTGCGCGATCATTTGCCTCTTTGCTGGCTGGAGGGTGTAGTCCAACCCTGATCATGGCTCCGTTAGGATCCTGCATGAAATCTCGCCAGCTATCACGATCCTTGACGATTTGCGTGAAGGCCTCGTCAATTCTGAGTAGGTCTTTGCTAATATCAATATCAAATTTGTTTTCTGGGTTATTGAGATCAATCATTTTTTCCACCTTAAGGTTCTATCATTGACAATTCGTCAAGAGAGTTTTCATTAGGTTGATGCAATCTTCAATTGAATTATGCACTTAATGATTGAATTTCACAATAGTATTATCGAGTCAAAAGATGTTGAGGTTAAGATTGTTGTGCCAACTTTGGTCAAAGTAGGTGCAAATTTTTACAAACGGGACGTAGAACCTGGGAACTCCATTTTTGGTCTAGGGTCCGAAAAATTGCCATAAATTTGACCTGAAAAGGCCACAAACTAATCCTAAAACCTTGGTCTGAAGGACAACGCGGTGCAGGTGCCGGCTATCTGATTCCGGATGGAGTTACGCTGCGGCAAGGTGGAATTCTCGGGGAGTCATTAACCATAGGTTCCCATTGACGCCCATTAATACCCATGATATCCCATAGAAACCCAAATTGCGTCAGGCGTGATCTTGGGGTGTGTCTTGTTGAATCTGGATCGATTGCAACAAGTCGCGGCAGGGGATTAATAACAAGGGGCAATTTGATGGCATTGGTCATCGGCAGGCACGTGAACAAAGTGGACAAGAAGGGTCGTATTTCCGTACCCAAGCCCTTCCGTGCGGCGTTTGTGAAGCAGGGTTTTAACGGTGTCTACGCCTATCCTCTGTTCAAGCATCCGGCGATTGAAGTGTGTGATGAAACCTTCATGGCCCGGCTGAGCAGTAGCTTGGATGATCTCGATATGTTTTCTGATGAACAGGACGATCTGGCCACGGTCATCATGAACAACGCGGAAGCACTGCCGTTCGACCCCGAGGGACGCATCGTGCTTCCCAAACGTCTGGTCGACCATGCTGGTATCCGCTCTGAAGCCATATTTGTCGGTCGGGGTAGCCGGTTCCAGATTTGGGACACGGCCGCATTTGAGATCCAGAACCAACGGGCATTCGACCGCGCCCGCATCAGCGGCGCAACTTTGCGTTTGCGACCAAATGGCAACCAGTCAAACGACGATGGTGGTGCAGCATGAGTACAATAAACGCATCCGCTCCGCATTACCCGGTCATGGTAAACGAAGTTGTATCGGCTCTGGCACCCAAGGATGGCGGTTGCTACGTGGATGCAACATTTGGTGCCGGTGGATACACCAAAGCACTATTGCAGGCAGCAGAATGCACGGTCTGGGCCATAGATCGCGATCCCGATGCACGCCAGCACAGCGAACCGCTCGAACGAAGTTTCCCTGGCAGAGTCACTTTGTTGCAGGGACGTTTCGGCGATATGGAGACACTACTGACCAATGTTGGTGTTGCCAATATCGATGGCGTGGCGATTGATCTTGGTGTCTCGTCTATGCAACTGGACGAGCCCGCACGCGGATTCTCATTTCGGAGAGATGGGCCACTTGATATGCGGATGGAGCGTAGCGGCCTGAGCGCTGCAGACGTGGTCAATACAATGGCCGAGAAGGAACTGGCCGACATAATATATCAATATGGTGAGGAGCGGGCATCGCGGAAAATTGCACGGGCCATCGTCGAACTTCGCGACCAGAAGCCATTCAGTCGTACCGGTGAACTGGCAAGTTTGATCCGCAGCATTGTACGCAAATCCAAAGATGGCATAGACCCTGCGACCCGTACATTCCAGGCCCTAAGAATACATGTAAATGACGAACTTGGAGAAGTGGAGCGCGGTCTTCGCGCAGCCGAGGCTCTGTTGTCCTGCGGTGGGCGTCTGGCTGTGGTCACGTTCCATTCACTGGAAGACCGGCTGGTCAAAATGTTTCTTCGGGACCGTTGCGGCGACCAACCCAGAGGATCGCGGCATATGCCTGCCGACCTGTCACAAGTGGAGCGCCTGTCATCATTCATGGTTACGAAACGTAGTGGCGTTACGCCACGCGACACAGAAATACGTGAAAACCCACGGTCGCGTTCTGCGCGTTTGAGATGGGCTGAGCGAACAGCGGCGGCACCCTGGAACACAAATGGCCACGCAGTGGCAGGAGGTACCTCATGATCAGGAGCGCCACACTATTGGGATTGTTGTTGGGTGGTGTAATGGCGGTATGTGTTTTTGTCGTCAAGTATGAAGTTCAGGATCTGGAAGCGGAGTTTGCCCAACTCAACCGCAGTATTGCTGATGAACGTCAGTCTATTCATGTGCTGCTTGCGGAATGGAGTCATCTTAATGAACCGGCCCGGCTACGGGATCTGGCGCGGGAGCACCTGAATCTTGGTGCCATCAGTGCCCGGCAGATGGGTGGGTTGAACAGCATTCCGCACCGGCCTCAACCGGATGTTTTGCCTGTGGAGCAACAAGCCGATGGCCTCTCGTTAATTCAGGCGGCTATCCAGGAAATGTCAGCTGCCGGGAATCCGCAATGACATCTGCAGACGACCATTTTGATTCTGGCGCACCGACCCGTGGTGCGACGCGTATTCAGGTGGAAGGCGTGCGAAAGCAGGCCATCGAAATGGGGCGTTCGCGCCTGTTGGTGACGGGTGCTGTAATTATGATGGCATTTGTTGCCATCTCTGTACGGTTGATCGATTTGATGGTTATGGGTGGTGCCCAGGAACCCGGTGCCGAACAGGCCAGATATGTCCCTCAGGCACCAGTGTTACGTGGTGACATCGTTGATCGTAACGACATTCTGGTTGCAACCAGCCTGCCCACCGCATCCTTGTACGCTGATCCCACAATGGTGCTGGACGCGGATGACGCCGCCTTTCAATTGAAGCTTGTCCTGCCTGATATGGATATCGATGACCTGACAGCAAAACTGACCGCCAAACGCAGGTTCATCTGGTTACGCAGAAACCTGACACCTGACCAGCATTTTGAAATTAACCGATTGGGTATCCCCGGTCTCGGGTTTCAAAGTGAAGAGCGACGGGTTTACCCCCATGGTTCACTTCTTGCCCACGTTGTCGGATTGACGGATCGGGATGGCAACGGTATCGCCGGCGTCGAGCGGTATTTCGATGGTGTTCTGGATGCGAACGCCGAAACGCTGCGGCTATCTCTTGATGTGCGCGTTCAGTCGCTGGTGCGAGAGGAGCTTGTCAGGACAGTTGGCAGGTTTGATGCCATCGGCGCGGCGGCCGTGGTTATGGATGTAAACACCGGCGAGTTGATTTCGATGGTGTCTCTTCCTGACTTCGACCCCAACCTGCCGAGCGGCGCCGTTGGTGACGCGATATTCAATCGTGTAACCAAGGGCGTCTATGAGATGGGTTCAACTTTCAAATTGTTCACGGCAGCCATGGCGCTCGACGCTGGCACTGTGGAGATTGGTGGTGGATATGACGCGTCGGAACCCATCAGAGTAGCGCGATTCACTATTTCTGATTATCACGCCAAAAACAGATGGCTGTCTGTCCCCGAAATTCTCATTCATTCATCGAACATCGGTGCAGCAAAAATGGCTGTTGATGTGGGTAGCGAACGGCAGCAGGAGTATCTGCGAAATCTGGGCCTACTGAGCCCTTCCGAAATCGAATTGCCTGAGGTTGGTAGTCCCCTAAAACCGGCAACGTGGCGTGAAATCAATACCATGACCATTTCTTACGGTCACGGCATTGCGGTCAGCCCTGTGCAGCTTAGTAGTGGTGTGTCCACACTGGTCAATGGCGGCATTCGCCATCCGGCGACCTTGCTGGCTATTGACGAAAATGAGGAGATTGCCGGAGATCGTGTGTTCTCTTCAACAACGTCGTTGCAGTTGCGCGGTCTGATGCGGCTTGTTGTACGCAATGGTACCGGCAGAAATGCCGACGTGCCGGGATACATGGTAGGCGGCAAGACGGGCACGGCGGACAAACAGGGCAGTGGTGGTTACGAGCGCAACAAACGTATTGCATCGTTTGTTGGTGCGTTTCCGATTAATGATCCCCGCTATGTAGTGCTGGTTCTTGTAGATGAACCAAAAGGAATCGAGGAAACGTTCAACTACGCCACGGGTGGCTGGGTGGCTGCTCCCGCAGTTGGCCGGATTATTGCCAGTATGGGGCCGTTGCTGGGCGTACCGACCGCGCAAATGGCAGCATTGGATGACACGACACCTGAAGGTTTTATCAAGGCCTGGGAGCAGACTTTTGAAACTCGCTGAGCTGGCGAAAGGAATTGTAGATAAAGTGAACGGCGAAGCAAATATCCCTGATATCGATGTCGCAGGAATCACCAGTGATTCCCGAAACGTCGGGTCCGGATATCTGTTCGCGGCTATTCCGGGGACGGTGGCGAACGGTTGTGACTTTATCCCTCAAGCGATCAGTAGTGGTGCGTCTGTGGTTTTGTTGCCACAAAATGAAAACCTGGGTATTGCGACTGACGGGATCCGGATAATCCCATCACAAAACCCACGCCAGCACTATGCTAAACTGGCGGGGAGGTTTTTCGGGCAACAACCCAAAACCATCTCGGCTATTACAGGAACAAACGGCAAGACGTCGGTCGCTGCTTTTTTGTGTCAGATATGGATTGGACAGGGTTTGGCAGCGGGCAGTGTCGGCACACTAGGCGGCCAGGCCAGCGGCAACGGAGTCAATCTCGCCTATCCGGGCGCATTGACGACGCCAGACCCGGCAGAATTGCACCGCATTCTTGCGGACATGTCGGAACATGGTGTTGATCACCTCGCCCTGGAAGCCTCCAGTCATGGGCTGGACCAACACAGACTGGACGGCGTCAATGTGAAACTCGCAGCCTTTACAAACCTGTCGCGTGATCACTTGGATTATCATGGCAGCGAACAAGCCTATTTCACCGCCAAAAAACGACTGTTCACTGAGTTGCTGCAGCCGAACGGGATGGCTGTGATTAACTCAGACATCAAAGAATCTGTTGACCTGAAAATTGCGCTGGAAGCTCGCGAGATTCGTACTGTGGGTTTCGGTAGGACGTCGACCGATATTCGGCTGGTGAAACAATCCCCTGTTCGTGATGGTCAGGAACTGGAAGTTCTCGTTTTTGATGAACGGTATACCGTCACGTTGCCACTAGTCGGCGCGTTCCAGGCTTCAAACGCTTTGTGTGCCTTGGGCCTTGCTATTTCGTCAGGGGTTCGTGTTTCTGACGGTGTTCGCGCCTTGGGTAATCTGCAGGGTGTGAGGGGGCGGATGGAATTGGCCGGCGGCCTGGAGAATGGTGCCAGTGTGTACGTGGACTACGCCCACACGCCGGACGCGTTGGTTAATGTTCTCAGTGCCGTTCGTCAGCATACCGCTGGTCGTCTGCATATCGTCTTCGGTTGTGGTGGTGACCGGGACCCGGGTAAACGCAAGCCGATGGGCGAGGCGGCTGCATGTTATGCCGATAGGGTTATTCTGACAGACGACAATCCGCGAGGTGAAAATCCTGCATCCATTCGCGCGCGAGCACGTGCCGGATGTCCGGCTGCGCTGGAGATCGGCGACAGGCGCCAGGCAATTGAAGCGGCCATTGACGGGTTGTCAGGTGGAGATCTGCTTGTGGTCGCGGGTAAGGGCCACGAGCAGGGTCAGATCGTCGGCAACGACGTTCTGCCGTTTGATGATGTCAGCGTTATCAGAGAAATTCTCGGGGGGGAGCGTCCATGACCTTGGAACCTACCCTATGGACATCAATGGAAGCGGCCCGTGCAACTGGCGGGACTGCGACGAGTCAGTGGTTGGCGACCGGTGTTTCTATCAATACACGGACCTTGCAATCCGGCGATCTGTTTTTTTCACTGAGTGGTCCGACATTTGATGGACATGACTTCGCCCCTTACGCGCTGGACCAAGGTGGTGCAGCCGTCGTTGTTTCGCGAGCATTGGGTGGAGATGACAATCATCCGTCCCAACTGATCGTTGATGATACATTGATAGCGCTTGAGGACTTGGGCCGCGCCGCGCGCGCGCGTATGAATGGGCAGGTAATCGCCGTCACGGGCAGTGTCGGGAAGACCAGTACAAAGGAAATGTTGCGGCTCGTATTGTCCGACCAGGGCAATGTCTCCGCCAGTTATGGCAATCTTAACAATCACTGGGGTTTGCCGCTCAGTTTGTCGCGCATGCCCGCGGAAACGGATTTCGGGTTGTTCGAGCTGGGTATGAATAGCCCGGGAGAAATTCGCCCGCTCAGCGAAATGACACGGCCAAATGTGGCGATTATTACGACTGTGGAACCGGTGCATGCAGCATTCTTCTCGTCTGTTGAAGAAATTGCGGATGCTAAAGCTGAGATTTTTGAAGGTGTTGTCGATGGCGGGTATGCTCTGATCAATTGTGACAATCCACACTATGATCGCCTGAGAGACAGTGCTCTCAGATCGGGCAATGTTGAAGTCCTTGGGTTTGGTCATGGCAACGATGCATGGGCGCACATTATAGACGCGGCATTGCACTCTGAGTTTTCTGACGTGACAGCCACGATTGACGGCACACATTATCAATACCGCATCGGTGCACCCGGTAAACATCTGGTTATGAATAGTGTTGCAGTCCTAGCCGCAGTAGCACTTGTTGGCGGAGATGTGAGCGCTTCGGCGGTTTGTCTTGCGAGTTATCAACCCCTGACTGGTCGCGGCGATAGATGTGTGGTTGAAGCGCCATTCGGCGAATTCGTCCTGGTTAACGAAAGTTACAATGCCAGCCCGGTATCCATGCGCGCAGCGCTGGACGTCGCTGGTCGGATGCATCCATCAAATGGCGGCAGGCGGATTGTCGTGATCGGCGATATGCTCGAACTGGGTGACAGCGCACGCAATGAACACATGGCATTGGTGGAACCGCTCCAGTCCAACGGTGTGGACCTGGTGTTCACATCAGGGCAGTACACCCAGGAATTGTGGGCTCAATTGCCCAAAACCATGCGCGGCGGGCACTCTGAAAGTCCTGACAAACTATCCATGGTGGTTTCCAGTGCCGTCGGACCCGGTGACATCGTCATGGTCAAAGGATCACTAGGCAGCAAGGTGGGTGTCATCGTCGATGCCTTGCTGGCGCTCGACCCGTCTTTCAGTACAGCCAGGGAAAAATAGGAAAAAAACATGCTTCAGACACTGCTTGTTCCGCTGGCTGATCAGTTCTCTGCGTTGAACGTTTTTCGCTATATCACATTCCGCACCGGTGGTGCTGTAATGACAGCGCTACTGATGAGTTTCCTTTTTGGGCCCGTGATTATTCGTTTGCTGAAAGAGCGTCAGACGGGTGGCCAGCCTATTCGTGAGGATGGACCGGAAACGCATTTGCTGACCAAGAAGGGAACACCCACTATGGGTGGCGTTTTGATCCTTCTGGCTTTGACGAGCGCAACCGTTCTGTGGATGGACTTGTCCAATCCGTATGTCTGGAGCGCTCTATGCGTAACCATCGGGTATGGCCTGATTGGTTTTATGGATGATTACCTTAAGGTGAGTCAGCGTAACAGCAAGGGGTTGTCGGGTAAGCTGAAGCTTGTCCTGCAACTGGCCATTGCCGGCGTGGCAGCATTCTGGATTCTCAGCCATCTTCCCGACGGCTTGACCACGACGCTCGCAATCCCGTTTTTCAAGACTCTGTTGATTGACCTTGGGTGGATGTTCGTGCTGTTTGCAGTTGTTGTGATGGTCGGCTCCTCCAACGCCGTCAATCTGACGGATGGCCTGGACGGTCTTGCCATCGTGCCAGTCATGATCGCGGCTGGCGTCTTCACACTGATCGCCTATCTGGTTGGTAACTCGGTATTTTCCAGTTATTTGCAACTGCATTATGTCCCAGGTTCTGGCGAATTGGCGGTTTTTTGTGGTGCATTGGTTGGCAGTGGTCTCGGGTTCCTGTGGTTCAACGCGCCACCCGCCAGAATTTTTATGGGCGATACGGGATCATTGGCCTTGGGTGGTGCCTTGGGTGCTGTCAGTGTCATCACAAAACACGAATTAGTCTTGGCAATTGTTGGCGGGTTGTTTGTGCTCGAAACTGTCTCTGTCATCGTCCAGGTCGCATCTTTTAAACTCACCGGCAAACGTGTCTTTCGAATGGCTCCCCTACATCATCACTTCGAACAGAAGGGGTGGGCGGAAAGTACTATTGTCATCCGGTTCTGGATCATCGCCTCCATTCTTGCCCTGGCCGGTCTGGCCACGTTGAAACTGCGTTGAGTAGGGGGTTGTCTGGATGATCACCGTCTCCACATTCGCTGGAAAAACAGTTGCTGTTTTTGGTCTTGGCAAGTCCGGCGTATCAGCGGCACTTGCGCTACAGGCGGGTGGTGCTGAGGTGTGGGCATGGGACGACAATGAATCGGCGCGCCACGCAGCGAAAGAAAAAGGCGTCTCTGTCGCTGACCTTGACGCGTTAAACTGGGACATATGTGCTACGTTGGTAATGAGCCCGGGAGTTCCGTTTAAACTACCGGCGCCGCACCCAGTTGCAGAACATGCACTGGCTCACGGTTGTGAAATCGTTGGTGACATTGAGTTGCTGTACCGGGCGCAGGGTGAAGCTAAATTTATTGGTATCACCGGGACAAATGGAAAATCCACGACAACCGCATTACTGGGCCATGTTTTCCGGGAATGCGGTTGGCGGACAGAAATTGGTGGCAACCTCGGCACGCCTGCTCTTGATCTGAGTCCTCTCAATGATGGTGGAGCGTATGTACTGGAGTGTTCGTCCTATCAACTGGATTTGTGCCCAGGGTTTTCTCCCAATATTTCAGTTCTTCTTAACATCTCTCCAGACCATCTGGAACGGCACGGCAATATGGAAGGTTATATCGCGGCCAAAAAACAAATATTTGAAAATCAGTCATCTGAGGATGTTGCAATCTTGGGTGTTGATGATGGTTACTCCACGGAAATTTATGAAGATTTGATAGCAAACCGTCATCAGCGCGTTGTGGCGGTGTCTGGTGTCCGTGTTGTCGCGGGTGGCGTGTATGCAGTTGATGGACAATTGGTTGATGATCTGAATTGTAACCACGTAACCGTACTGGATTTGCGTGACGCCGTAGCACTCCCAGGCGTACACAATCATCAGAATGCCGCCGCTGCCTATGCCGTTGCCCGCCTCAGCGGCCTTTCAGCGGACGCCATTTGTCGCGCCGTTGTCAGTTACCCAGGCTTGGCTCACCGTCAAGAACGCGTCGATCAGATCAACGGAGTTTTGTTCATCAATGATTCCAAAGCAACAAACCCGGATGCCGCTGCCAAGGCGTTGGACAGTTATCTGGATATCTATTGGATCGCGGGTGGACGCGCAAAAGACGCGGGGTTTGGTGCTCTGTCGAGCCACATTGATAATGTGCGTCATGCCTATCTTGTCGGAGAAGCCGCCGACCAGCTCGGCCAATTTCTTGGTGAGTTAGTTCCGTGCCACCATTCCGGCGATATTCTGGTGGCCACGCAACAAGCACACCATCAAGCGACACAGGATCAAAACCCGGGTTCCGTCGTGCTGTTTTCGCCAGCTTGCGCATCGTTTGACCAGTTTCCAAATTTTGAAGTCCGCGGCGATTTCTTCAAACAATGTGTCGACGGGCTTGTACAGACTCATGTGAATAAGGCACCGGCCAAAGGAGGCGTTGCATGAGCGCTGTTGCCCGCACGGATACAAGCATTATTGGTCGCTGGTGGTGGACGGTTGATCGTTGGTTGCTGGTCATGGTTGCATCACTGGCATTCTGCGGTGCGGTACTGACGCTGGCGGCATCGCCCGCTGTGGCGGAACGGATTGGTCTGGATACATATCATTTTGCGACCCGCCAACTCGTTTACTTGCCAATGGCCATGATCGCCATGCTGGGTGTTTCCCTGTTAGATGCGCGCGGCGTGCGCCGTCTCGCGCTGATGATCACCGTTGGTGCTGTCATCCTTATGGTGATGACACTATTGGTCGGTACCGAAGTTAAAGGAGCGACTCGATGGGTCCGGTTGGGTGGATTTGCCATTCAGCCCTCAGAATTCGTGAAGCCGGGATTTGCCGTACTGGCTGCGTGGCTGTTTGCGCAACGCCGCCTTGATGACCGTTTCCCCGGTTATGCATTTGCAACGGGGTTGTATCTTCTGATTGCTGCTTTACTGGCGCTGCAACCGGATATTGGCATGACACTCGTTGTATCGGCTGTTTGGGCGGTGCAATTTTTCTTGGCTGGTCTACCGCTGATGTTGGTCGTCGCCATGGCTGTAATGTTCCTGGTAGGTAGTGTGGGCGCATATTTTGCCTTTGATCATGTCCAGATACGCGTGGACCGGTTTCTGGACCCGGCTGCGGGTGAGGGCTATCAGGTCACCCGTGCTCTCGAAGCCTTGCGAAATGGTGGCCTGTTCGGCCGGGGACCAGGTGAGGGGCGGATAAAGGAAGTTCTGCCCGACGCACATGCTGATTTTATCCTGGCTGTTGCCGGTGAGGAATTTGGCCTGATTGTATGTCTTATCCTGGTTGTGCTGTTTGCCGGAATCGTACTGCGTGGCATAACACGCGCCTTTCAGGACGATGATCTCTTCATCATGCTGGGTGTTGCAGGTCTGATGGTTCAATTCGCGCTGCAGACTATTATCAATATGGCGTCGACGTTGAACATGATGCCACCAAAAGGAATGACTTTGCCGTTTATTTCGTACGGAGGCTCTTCCACGTTGGCTATCGGGATCGGTATGGGAATGGCACTCGCACTCACGCGCAACAGGCCCGGCGCTCGGAGATTGCCATGACAAGCCATCCCCGCACGATCGTTTTGGCTGCTGGTGGTACAGGCGGTCATGTGTATCCGGCCAGTGCGCTGGCCAGTGAAATGAAGGCGCGTGGCTGGCGTGTCGTTCTAGTGACTGATAGTCGCGGTGGAACTGTTGGTGGTATGGAGCATATTGAGACTTTTCACGTACGTGCTGGCGGAGTTGCTGGAAAGCGGCTGGTTGGCCTGTTGCGCAGCATCCCGGAACTTGCCGTTGGTACCCTGCAGGCGTGGTTCATGTTGCGTCGCCTCAACCCTGACGTTGTAGTGGGAGTTGGGGGCTACGCGTCGGTTCCGACCATGCTTGCGGCAACACAGGTCAAATGTCGAACGGCCATCCATGAACAGAATGCGGTTCTGGGACGGGCCAATCGACTGATGGCAGGCAGGGTTGATGCCATTGCCACCTCTTATGCTACCAGTAAATCGATACCGGAGGATGCGAAAGATCGCGTGGTCCATACCGGCATGCCTGTTCGTCCCGAAATTGCTGCGGCCAGTGACTGCGCATATCCAGCTATTGCCAACGACAACGAAGTTTCGCTGTTTGTCATGGGGGGTAGTCAGGGCGCGAGCATTCTGAGTGATGTCGTACCGGCCGCGGTACGGCGGATCAGTCCGGCTTTGCGTGCCCGCCTGAGAGTTGCGCAGCAATGTCGGCAGGAGGATATTCAAAGAGTTCGCGCCGCATATGAAGACGTCGATGTCGCGGCTGATCTAAAGGTGTTCTTTGACGATGTTCCTGACAGACTTGCCACGGCACATCTCTTAATAGGACGGTCTGGTGCGTCAAGTGTATCCGAAGCTTTGGCTATCGGCAGGCCCGCCATTCTGGTCCCGTATCCACACGCCGTGGATGATCACCAGTCCGCGAATGCCTACGCTGTGGCGGCTGCCGGTGCGGGTTGGGTCATGGATCAAACCATGTTTACACCTGAAAACCTGTCATCGCGACTAGAAGAATTATTTGAATCGAGTCGGGTTCTCAACGCTGTCGCAAAGTGCGCAAAAAATACGGGACGAATCGATGCGGCCGCTCGTCTGGCTGATATGGTTCAACAGATCGTAAGCGATAGTGGCGACCTGAAGGTATCCCGGGAAGGGGAGGCGGCGGCATGAGAGCTCTACCGTTGGATCTGGGAACATTCCATTTTGTTGGCATTGGTGGCATCGGCATGAGCGGTATCGCCGAGGTGCTGCACAGTCTCGGGTACTCCGTCCAAGGCAGTGACCAGGCCGAGAATGCAAACGTCAAACGACTGTGTGATATGGGAATATCGGTCATGATCGGTCATGCCGAAGAGAATCTCGGCGACTGCAGCGTCGTCGTCGTATCTTCAGCCGTCAAGGCCGAGAACCCGGAAGTAGCGGGTGCACGTGTCCGTCTTATCCCTGTTGTCCGACGTGCGGAAATGCTGGGTGAACTCATGCGTCTCAAGTGGGGAATTGCGGTGGGTGGTACGCACGGCAAGACCACGACCACGTCCCTTATCGCATCTCTGCTGGATGCGGCTGGATTGGACCCCACCGTCATTAATGGGGGCATTATCAATGCCTGGGGTTCCAACGCCAGACTGGGCGTTGGCGAGTGGATGGTGGCCGAGGCCGACGAATCGGACGGTACCTTCGTTAAGCTGCCAGCAACCATTGCTGTGGTAACAAATATCGACCCAGAACACTTGGATCACTATGGATCATTTGATGCGGTACGCGATGCGTTTGTCCAGTTTGTCGAAAATTTGCCTTTTTACGGGTTTGCCGCCCTGTGTGTTGATCATGCGGAGGTGCAGGCGTTGATTCCTCGTGTATCTGATCGGCGTGTGGTGACCTATGGCTTCAGCCCGCAAGCTGATGTCCGTGGTGTTAACGTGCATTCTGATGCCAACGGCATGCATTTTGATGTTGCGATTACCTATCGTCGGGACGGTGAGCAGCGGACGATCAGAAATTTGTTCCTGCCCATGCATGGTAAACACAACGTACAAAACGCGCTTGCCGGTATTGCAATTGCTGATGAAATGGGTGTGCAGGAAGATCGAATTTTGTCCGGGCTCTCTGAATTTGGTGGCGTTAAACGGCGTTTCACGAAGACTGGTGAAGTCAATGGTATCACCGTGATTGATGACTACGGGCATCATCCCGTGGAGATATTGGCCGTTCTGAATGCTGCCCGCAATGCGACGGATGGGCAAGTGATTGCTGTCGTTCAGCCACACCGCTACACACGTTTGCGGGATCTGTTTGAGGAATTCTGTAGCTGTTTCAATGATGCTGATGCGGTCATCGTCGCAGATGTGTATTCGGCGGGCGAACAGCCAATCGGCGGCGTGGACCGAGATGCCATGGTCGCTGGACTGCAGGAAAGGGGACATCGCTCAGTTCACCCTTTGCAGAACGAAAGCGACTTAGCGGCCCTTATCCATGAGATCGCCCAGAGGGGTGACATGGTCGTATGTCTTGGCGCGGGAAACATCACGCAATGGGCCAACAGTCTGCCGGAAGAGCTTGTGGCAATTACGGGCAGTTCAACGGAGCTGCGGACATGAACGCTGCAACTCAAGTTGCATTTCACTCAAACTTGCTGGAGCGTCTGCCATCGGTACGCGGTGAGTATGTGGAGAATGCTCCTATGTCTCGGTACTCCTGGTTCCGCACGGGTGGGCCAGCGGAAGTGTTATTCAAACCCAGAGACTCAGATGATCTGGCCGCCTTCATGGACGGCAAACCGCAGGATGTGCCAGTAACAGTTATTGGTGTTGGATCGAATCTGCTCATCCGAGATGGCGGCGTACCCGGTGTTGTCGTGCGTCTGGGAAAGGGCTTTAGCTGTGTCAGTGTGCGCCAGGACCACGTGCTCGCTGCTGGTGGCGCGCTGGATGTAAGTGTTGCAGCCGCTGCCCGGGATGCAGGGCTGACGGGTTTGGAATTTCTTACTGGTATTCCCGGAACAATCGGTGGTGCCCTCAAAATGAACGCAGGTGCATACCAATCCGAAATGAGGGACATTGTGCTTTATGCGCGCGTCGTTGATTCTGAAGGCAATCAGCGACACATGCGTGCAGATGAACTGGATTTTGGATATCGGCACACCAATTTGCCGGATGACTGGATTGTTGTCGGAGTTGTTATGCAGGGCGTGCGCGGTGATCGTGGTGCAATTGCCCGCCGCATGGAGGAAATCCGCTCACAGCGAGAAGACACTCAACCTGTAAGAACAAAAACAGGTGGATCGACGTTCCAAAACCCGGATCCAATCGACAGCGGGGGCCGCAAGGCCTGGCAGTTGATTGATGATGTCGGGTGTCGCGGCATGGTTCGCGGCGGTGCCATGGTTTCGGAAAAACACTGTAACTTCCTCATCAATACAGGAGATGCCACCTCGGCCGACCTGGAAGAGCTTGGCGATGAGGTTCAGCGCCGAGTCGTTTCACGCACGGGCGTCGAAATACATTGGGAGATTCGACGCATAGGCATTCACCTGAGCAACGATGGAGGGAGATAAGGGCGATGGCAAAAAATGTTGTCGTCCTGATGGGCGGGTGGTCAGCAGAAAGAGAGGTATCTCTGGTTTCCGGCGCGGCCTGCGTGAAGGCGCTGAAGAGCGTGGACTATGCAGTCACACCAATTGACGTACAGCGAGACATGGGTGCCTTGCTCACTCGTCTGTTGCCGCGACCTGACGTCGTATTTAACGCGTTGCATGGTCGTTACGGTGAAGACGGTTGCGTGCAGGGCTTACTGGATATGTTGGGGATAGCCTATACACACTCTGGACTATTGGCCTCAGCCATGGCCATGAACAAACCGCTCGCCAAACGAATATTTTCGGCAGAAGGCCTGACTGTTCCCGAAGAGGTAATCCTTGACCGCGAGTCGCTTCTCGCCAACGAGCCCATGCCAAGACCATTTGTCATCAAACCGTCAAATGAGGGCTCCAGCGTGGGAGTTCACATCGTCAGAGATGGTGATAACGAGCCCCTGTTCGGCGAAAGTGGTTGGCCATTCGGCGAGCAGGTAATGGTTGAGCGATTTATACCGGGTCGCGAATTGACCGTCGCGGTTATGGGCAAGGGTATGGACGCGCGCGCTATGGCAGTTACTGAAATATCCACGCATCGTGGTTTCTACGACTATGACGCCAAATACGAAACCGGCGGATCTGTGCACGTTATTTCAGACGACATAGGTTTGACACTTTCAAACGAAGCAAAACGTGCGGCAGAAGTTGCTCATCGTGCATTGGGCTGCCGGGGCATCTCCCGTACAGACTTTCGGTATGATGGCGACGATCTTTATGTGCTTGAAACCAACACGCAACCCGGCATGACGCCCACCTCTTTGGTTCCAGAACAGGCCGCTGAACTCGGTATGTCATTCGAAGACCTGGTGAGTTGGATGGTCGAGAATGCGGAGTGTGACTTATGACCGCGAACGACTCACAAAGGAAGGGTGCCAGCCGTGTGGCTGGATCGCAGGCAAAACCACGCAAGCGTGCCACGCCTGTCTGGCGACGTAGCTGGTTCCGGTTAACGACTGTGTCATTGTTTCTCGTCCTGTTGGGTGCCAGCAGTTGGTGGACAGTACGCACCGGGTTGTTGAATCAAGCCCTGGAGACGGTGAAATGGCAGTCGATTGCCATGTCTGCCGAGGTGGGACTGCGTATTAACGAGGTGCTTGTTGTCGGTCGCAGGCATACGGGACGCGAAGAGCTATTGGACGCACTTGGCACGACACGGGGCGCACCAATTCTTGCATTCGACGTGAATCTGGCGAAGGAACGGGTCGCCAGACTCTCATGGGTGCGGCGAGTCTCTGTCGAACGTATGTTCCCCGACACTATTCTTCTGACAGTAGAAGAAAGGACACCTCTGGCACTGTGGCAGCATGAAGGCGCGTTTGCACTCATCGACTATGAGGGCGAGGTCATTTTGCGAGACCAGTTGAATGAATACCGGAATTTGATGATTGTGGTCGGCGCAGATGCTCCGGCCCACGCAGCAACCCTGTTGGAGACGCTTGGATCGCAACCTGAGCTCATGAGCCTAGTACGCGCCGCAGTTCGAGTTGGCGGTCGTCGCTGGAACCTTCGTCTGAATGGCGGCATCGATGTACGGTTACCGGAAGAAGGCGCGAGTTCAGCCTGGCTTCGTCTGGCTCAGTATCAGCGTTCGCACGGCGTTTTGGAGCGCGATGTCAAAGTTGTCGACTTGCGGCTGCCAGACCGTCTGATTGTCCGCAAATCACCAGTTATCGAGGGTATCGAACTAGGCGTGGGGCAGGAAACCTAGAACTATGAAAAAGAACACGACGCAACAACATTCTCGTAACGCACTGATCGCCGCACTCGACATCGGGACCACAAAGATCTGTTGCCTGATCGCCCGCATGGGTGAATTCGGGCCCAGGATTGTTGGCATCGGACATCAGGTTTCCGCCGGTGTCCGAAATGGTACGGTGGTGGACATGGATGCGCTTGAGGGCGCAATTCGCGCTACCGTCGAAGCTGCCGAACAAATGGCCGAAGACAATGTACGTGAGGTCATGATCAACATGTCGAGCAACACGATTGCGTCGCGGCTAATTACCTACGAAGTCGACACCGCGGGTCACAGGATCGATGATGCCGACCTTCGTCGCCTGCTGGACCCACAGGTTCTGCAAATTGATGAGGGCGAGGGTCGGGAACGCGTACATGTCATACCCGTCGGTTATAGCATTGATGGAACCCGAGGGATTCGTGATCCCATCGGCATGTATGGTGACCGCCTTGGCGTCAACATGCACATCGTATCAGCAGCTTCGCCCGTGCTGCGGAATCTTGAAACAACAGTTGCCCGATGTCATCTCAATGTTGCTGGTGTTGCCGCATCCCCCTATGCGTCGGCGCTCTCCTGTCTGGTTGGCGACGAGACCAAACTGGGCGTGACTATGATCGATATGGGCGGAGGCACGACCTCTGTGGCCGTCTACTTTGATGGTGAACTTGTGCATACGGATGTCGTTCCACTTGGTGGATCGCATATCACCAATGATATTGCACGCGGACTATCGACTCCGCTTGGTCATGCGGAAAGGGTCAAGAACCTGTTTGGCAACGCGGTTCCTTCGTCATCCGATGACCGTGCCGTTATTGAAGTTCCTCTGATTGGCGAAGACGGGACGTCTGGCGCATCACAGGTGCCGCGTTCCATGTTAGTTGGAATTATCCGGCCCAGAGTTGAAGAGACATTTGAACTCATCCGGGATCGTTTGGCAAAAGCGGGTTTCGAGCAGGTGTCGGGACCACGTGTGGTTTTAACCGGCGGCGCGTCGCAACTACCTGGTGTATCAGACGTGGCGACTGAAATACTCGACCGTCAGGTCCGTATCGGCAAGCCGGCAGCTCTCGATGGCTTGGCGGAGGCTGTTTCGGGACCGGCTTTTTCCACTTGTACGGGACTCATTCATTATGCCGTTAACTCATCCCAGGAAAGCACTGCAGGAACATTCCAGCCTACTGCTGAGCACGGCAGGAAATTCGGAAAACTTGGTCAGTGGTTTCGCGAAAATTTTTGATTGCAGAAATCTGAGTTGTCGCTGTTTACCTAATATCAACCATGTACCGTTAAAAAGTAGAGAATCGACGATCCGGAGGTCATCATGAGTATTAATCTATCCGTTCCTGAGCAGAAGATTGAGCAGGAACTCAAACCGAGAATTATGGTAGTTGGCGTAGGTGGCGCCGGGGGCAACGCAGTCAACGACATGATTGCGGCAAACCTGGATGGCGTTGAGTTTCTGGCTGTCAACACAGACGCACAGGCGCTGAAGGGATCCGATGCGCCACGTAAGGTGCAGATGGGCTCGGCTATCACCAGCGGATTGGGGGCTGGAGCCCGTCCTGAAGTCGGATGCGCGGCAGCCGAAGAATCCTTGTCCGAAATTATGGAACACCTTGAAGGTTCCAACATGGCTTTCATTGCCGCCGGTATGGGGGGTGGCACGGGAACCGGCGGCGCGCCTGTAATTGCAAAGGCAGCCCGTGAATTGGGTATCCTCACTGTTGGTGTTGTCACCAAGCCTTTCCATTTTGAAGGCGTTCATCGTATGCGCCTTGCCGAGAAAGGGATCGAAGATCTTGAAGGTTTTGTCGATACCCTGATCGTTATTCCCAATCAGAACCTATTCCGGATCGCTAATGAGAAAACCACGTTTGCCGATGCCTTCCGTATGGCGGATGAGGTCTTGTACTCAGGTGTTCGAGGGGTAACGGATCTGATGGTCATGCCTGGCATGATTAATCTTGATTTCGCCGATATTCGCTCCGTCATGAGCGAAATGGGCAAAGCCATGATGGGTACGGGTGAAGCAGAGGGCGAACGCCGGGCACTTGATGCCGCCGAAGCCGCCATTGCCAATCCGCTACTTGACGATTCATCTATGAAAGGTGCTAAAGGCGTTCTCATCAACATCACGGGTGGCAATGACATGACCTTGTTTGAGGTTGATGAAGCCGCCAATCGGATACGTTCGGAAGTCGATGAGGAAGCTTACATTATTTTCGGATCAGCGTTTGATGGCGATCTCGACGGCAAGGTCCGTGTATCGGTCGTTGCGACAGGCATTGATGCGGATGCCTCAAGACGGGCCGCTCCCGCTGTGCTCAGTGCAATGGAACGACCTCTGCCAACCGTCCGGCCTGCAGTGGAAAATGAAAACGCACCGAAACCAGCAGTAATTGCAGAAACAGCTTCTGCAGAGCCTGCCGTAGATAATGAACCACTGATTCCTTTCCGTTCTAACGGTGCCGTGGTCAAGGAGGACTCGGTGTTGGAAGAAGTCAGTTCCGATACTATTGAAGTTGACGAAAGTGCCTCTATTCAACCTGAGAACGAGACGGATGTTGCGCCAATTGAGGAATCTGATCAGGAAATTGAACCGGCATCAGACGCCAGCGTAGAATCCGAAGTTGAGGAAGTTGCCTCAACATCGGATCCCGAGCGCGATTCAATGCCGGTAGAGCCCACCGAACCCGAGGGTGAGGCTGAAACAGCAACAGAACCTAGTGCAGTTTCGGTACTCCAGGGTTTGGATATGCCAACGCCTGCGAGCGCAACCGTACATGATGATGTAACGCCACCCGTTGGCATGCCATCGATGGATGCAAAGGACGCGTTCATTCCGCCGGCACCGATGACAGCGAGCGGTGGTGAGCAAGAAGCGCCAACCAAACCATTCGCGTTGTCAGATATGATGAACGGCAGCAGTAAGAAACCGGCCCCCTCCAGTAACGGTTCCGGGAAATCACGCGCTGGTAGCTTGTTTGGACGTATTATGGGTGCCGGGAAGTCAGACTCCAATGTTCAACCGTTGGACTGGCAAGACAAGAAGGAAGCTACTGCCAAGCCATCAGTTCCTCCGACCACCATTGTGTCCGTAACTGAGACAGCGACGTCGCCCAATCAGGCACCAACACCAACCATGGATGCACCGTCCGCAACTTCACGGACGAGGTTGGGAGGCATGGAGCAGGCCGAACGAATTCCAACGGTCGATCATGAAGAGGACTTACTTGATATCCCGGCTTTCCTGCGACGCCAGGCAAACTGAGTCGCTGAAACACGAAAAACGCTGACATAACAAGGAGGTCATATTTGATGACCTCCTTGTTTTTTTTATTGTTTATTTACAAAGCGTTAATTCGTAAATTCTAACGTAACAAAGCGAAACAAAGAGTGATTTGTATGCGCCAAGCACTCTTGGTAGTACTGCATGCACAAATAAAGCCTACACCAGTGGGCCCGCCACGTGCCAGGGGAAAGAGTAACTGACCGGCGGAATAACAAAGGGACTATGGAGATAACGCGGATATGGATGGTAACTATAGCCTCCGCGCGAAAAACGATTTTCTTCGCCAACGAACCTTGAAAGCGTCGATCGATTGTACCGGCGTGGCTCTGCATTCGGGTGATACGGTGACGATGACAATCCGACCCGGCGAAACTGATACCGGGATCGTGTTTTGCCGTACGGACGTGTCTGGCAAGGGAGCCGAGATAGCCGCCCTTTGGAGCAATGTTGTAGATACCCGCCTTTGTACTGTTCTCGGAAATTCTGATGGTGTCACCGTATCAACGGTAGAGCACATCATGGCGGCGCTCGCCGGGTGCGGTATTGATAATGCCGTTATTGAACTGAATGGCCCCGAAGTACCTATTATGGACGGCAGTTCCGAGCCGTTTGTGTTTCTCCTGGAATGCGCCGGAGTTGTTGAACAAGACGCCAACCGTCGGGTGGTTCGTGTGTTGAAATCGGTCAGCGTATCCGATGGCGAATGCACTGTTTCAATTGTACCGGCCACGCGCTTCGAAGTGGATATGGAGATTGATTTCAAGAGCCAAGCTGTCAATCAGCAGAATATTCGACTCGGCGTTATAAACGGGGCCTTTTCAAAAGAATTGGCAAGGGCTCGTACGTTTGGTTTTCTGCATGAGGTCGAGGCTATGCGAGCTGCTGGTCTTGCCAAGGGTGGCTCTCTCGATAACGCAATCGTGGTGTCTGGCGATACGATCATGAATGAAGATGGCTTACGTTTTGATGACGAGTTTGTCCGTCACAAGGCATTGGACGCGGTTGGCGACATGTATCTCGCTGGTGGACAGGTTATTGGGGCGTTTTCAGGTGTGCGTTCTGGTCATGCACTGAATAACCTGTTGCTTCGTACCTTGTTTGCTGACGAATCGGCGTGGACCTATGATATGATTTCTGCCGATGAGGCAGATAATGTGCCGGATGGCGGTATAGATGCTGATTGCGCTAGGTTCGCTGTTGCCGCGAACGCCTGATACCGCTGGATCACATAGTTTTTTCAAGGAAAATTGACGAACATTTGTAAGCGAATGTTCGTCTTCGCAATTCTGGCGTGTTATATTTTGCTCCCAGAGCTGATGAAACACACTGTGTGCGAATATGAGTCAAAATAAACCTACCCTACGAATACGCGGTCTTCGTGCTGTCACACCTTTGGTTATCCTGGTGTTGTTGTCTTCCTGTGCGGCTGAGGAAAAAGATAACTACGTCGAGCAACCCGTCGACATCATTTATAATGTTGCCAAGAGTAATCTGGACAGTGGAAAGTATGCATTGGCTGCCAAGGGCTTCGATGAAGTAGAACGTCAGCACCCGTATTCCAAATGGGCGACCAAGGGCCAGATCATGGCTGCGTTCGCGTACTATATGGACAACGACTACGATGATGCGGTTATAACGCTAGACAGGTTTATTCAACTCCATCCGTCGCATAACGACGTGCCCTACGCCTTTTATCTGAAAGCACTTTGTTACTACGAACAGATTTCCACTGTCGATCGTGATCAGAAAATGACCAGTGACGCGTTGCGCACGCTGAATGAATTGATTACGCGTTTTCCAGAAAGTTCGTACGCCAGGGATGCGCGAATCAAACTGGATCTGACGTTTGATCATCTGGCGGGCAAAGAAATGGAGATTGGTCGCTATTATCAGACTCAGGGTCAATTTCTGGCTGCGATCAATCGATTTAAGGTTGTTATCGACAGTTATCAGACCACGACACATGTGCCCGAGGCCCTTTTACGCATGACGGAATCATACCTTGCGCTAGGCTTGGTTGAGGAAGCGCGCAAGAGTGCGTCGGTACTAGGCCATAATTTTCCAGGTAGTGAGTGGTACGTGGATGCCTATCAATTGGTCGAGGGCAAACAGGTTCGTGTCGATGAGTCAGAAGAAGACCCGTGGTACAAGGTGTGGTAACAACCTGTCGTTTGCTAATTCTCTGAGAGTATGTCGCGCCGATGCTCCGAAGCCTATCAATTCGCAATGTGGTTCTGATCGAAAAACTTGATCTCGATTTCGAGTCCGGGTTGTCCGTACTGACGGGCGAGACGGGTGCTGGAAAGTCGATCCTGCTGGACTCTCTGGGATTGGCATTGGGTGTCCGGGCCGATACATCGCTGTTGCGCCAGGGCACCGAGCAGGCGTCAGTCACTGCAGCATTTGATCCCGTGGATTCACAAATCATAGACGTGCTGGCCCATCACGGCATAACACCTGATGTATCAGATGACGGCTTGATTCTTAAAAGGATGCTGGGGAAGGATGGCCGGTCACGGGCGTTCATCAATGGAGAACCGGCGGGCATCGGGGTACTTCGTTCTGTCGGCGACAAGTTAGCGGAAATTCATGGTCAGTTTGAGAATCAACGACTGCTGAATTCCGCTGCTCATATAGGATTACTCGACGCATATGGCGGCCTTGGTGCGAGTGTCAATCAGGTCTCCGATCTATGGACAGGCTGGCGTAACAGGATTGCAGCCGTCGCGGATGCTGAAGCGGCCTATGAAAAAGCCAGAATTGAAGAAGATTTCCTTCGCCATGCGGTAGACGAGTTGACTGAGATGTCTCCCCAACCGGGTGAAGAAAACGAGCTTGCGGAAACACGATCATTCATGATGAATGGCGAGAAAATTGCCGAAGGGATGGCGGGTGCCGTCAAGGAACTGGCGCACGGGCGCGGCGTGGAAAACTCGTTGCAAAGTGCAACCAAACACCTCACTCGCCTCGCTGAAAAAATTGACGGGCGGTTTGAACCCGTGATTGCCGCCCTTGACCGGGCGTCTGCGGAGGTATCTGAAGCGCAATCGGAACTTCAGCGGCTGCAGGCTGATCTTGATCTGGACCCTGCCAATCTGGAGCGAACGGAGGAACGTCTGTTTGCGTTACGCGCTCTGGCGCGGAAGCACGGCGTTGATGTGGATGGACTGGCAGAATTGCTTGACGAATTCACCCATAATCTGGAGTCCATTTCCACAGGTGCAAAGAACATCGAGCACCTGCAGGGCCTGGCCACCGAGGCCCGCAATCAATATGTGGGCGCCGCCAAAAAACTCAGTTCAGCTCGTGAAGAATCCGCAGGAGGTTTGCAGGCAGCCGTCAACAAGGAACTGAAGCCTCTTAAACTGGGGGCGGCAGATTTCAGAGTGCCGGTTGAATTATTGGACGAAAATGAATGGAACGCACATGGCATGGATCATGTGAGGTTCTTGGTTGCCACCAACCCGGGAAGTACACCTGGGCCCATTGGAAAGGTGGCGTCGGGTGGCGAGATGGCCCGGTTCATGCTGGCCCTGAAAGTTGTCCTAGCGAAAGCTGATCCGGTCCCGACCATAATTTTCGATGAAGTTGACAGTGGTATCGGTGGCGCAACCGCAGCGGCTGTAGGCGAACGCCTGGCTGCGCTGGCGGAAGATGTTCAAGTCCTGGTCGTGACTCATTCCCCGCAGGTCGCATCCATGGGCACAAATCACTGGCGTGTCAGTAAGTTGGCTGGAGACAGCCGTGTCGAAACCACGGTGAAAGGCCTGAACAAGCAGGAACGCGAGGAAGAAGTGGCGCGTATGCTGGCAGGCGCAGAAGTAACTGACGAAGCCCGCGCGGCGGCCAGTCGCCTTCTGTCTTCCCGCGCCCAAGGCGACGCCGCGTGAGCAGTGGAGGTCATCAGGTAGCGGTGGATGACCTCTCGCCACTAGACGCGGCGGAGGAACTTCGGTATCTGGCTGCCGAGATTCTCCGTCACGATCAGGCCTATCATCAGAACGATGCGCCAGAGATAAGCGATGGCGAGTACGACGCTTTGCGCCAGCGCAACGACGCCATTGAGGCATTGTTCCCGCATCTCATCCGCCCTGATAGTCCTTCCGGGAGGGTGGGTTCGACTGTGGCGAGTGGTTTTGGAAAAGTCGTTCACGCCAAGCCAATGCTGTCACTTGGCAATGCGTTTTCTGAGCACGATGTTTCGGAGTTTCTCGACCGGATCCGACGGTTTCTTGGCTTGGGTGCCGGAGAGGTGGTTGAAATCGCGGCTGAGCCCAAGATCGACGGTTTGTCGATTTCACTGCGTTACGAAAATGGCGTATTCGTACAGGCGGCAACGCGTGGCGACGGCAGCACGGGTGAGAACGTAACCCAAAACGTGATGACGTTTGATGACCGTCAGGTGCCGAAGATGATTTCCGGTGACGTGCCGGAGGTTCTTGAGGTCCGTGGCGAAATTTTCATGAACAAGTCGGACTTCGCATCGCTCAATGCACGACAGGAAGAGCGCGGACGAAAAGTTTTTGCCAACCCGCGAAATGCGGCAGCCGGTAGCCTTCGTCAACTTGATACGACCGTGACAGCCGAACGTACTCTACAGTTGTTCGCGTATGCGTGGGGCGAGATAGAAGGCGCGTTGCCTGCAAAGCATACTGAAGTGCTCGAGAGATTCGAACAATGGGGGTTCGTGACCAATCCTCTGGCCCGTGTGTGCTCAAGTGTTGATGAGATCATGTCGCTGTATCAGGAAATCGGTGAGGCGCGTGCCGGGCTGGACTACGACATCGATGGTATCGTCTACAAGGTGAATCGCCTTGATTGGCAACAACGTCTTGGCTTTGTTAGCCGCGCACCACGCTGGGCAATTGCGCATAAATTTCCGGCTGAAAAGGCACAGACAGTCCTGCATGAGATTTCCATACAGGTTGGTCGAACCGGTTCATTGACACCGGTCGCCAATCTGGAACCCGTAACTGTGGGCGGGGTGGTTGTCAGTCGTGCGACACTTCATAACCAGGACGAGATCCAGCGTCTCGACGTCCACGAAGGTGACACGGTAGTCATCCAACGTGCGGGCGATGTCATTCCACAGGTTATCAGTGTGGTAATGGATAAACGCCCTGAACATTCAATGCCTTTCGAGTTTCCTGATACCTGTCCGATATGCGGCAGTAAGGCTGTGCGGGAAGATGGCGAAGTTGCCTGGCGATGCAGCGGTGGTCTGGTGTGTCGGGCGCAGGCCGTAGAAACCCTGAAACACTTCGTTTCTCGCGATGCATTTGATATCGAAGGCCTGGGCGGAAAACATATTGAAGCGTTCCATGACGAAGGGATCGTAAAATCTCTGGCAGATATTTTCCGGTTGGCTAATCACTACGATAGTCTCGTTGAACGCGAAGGTTGGGGCCAGAAGTCTGCAGATAATCTGATGGCGGCACTTGCTGCCCGACGTTCAGTTTCCCTGGACAGGTTTATATACGCGCTGGGGATTCGCCATATCGGCCAGTCCACAGCCAAGTTGCTGGCACGACATTTTGGTTCCGTAGATGTCTGGCGATCTGCTATGGAAGAAATGTCTGGTGTCATCGGTTCCGAGGTTCGACAGGACTTGGTGGGGCTGGATACTATTGGTGATGCTGTGGCTGACGCCTTGTCGGCGTTTTTTCGTGAGTCGCATAATGTTGAAGCACTAGATGATTTGATTGCCCAGCTTGATGTGCAGGATGTGGCACCACCAGACACCAGCGCATCACCAATAGCGAGCAAAACTGTTGTCTTTACCGGAACACTGGAACAGATGTCCCGAAGCGAGGCCAAAGCGCGGGCAGAGTCCCTTGGTGCGAAGGTTGTTGGTTCGGTGTCGAAAAAAACAGATTATGTTGTCGCTGGACCGGGGGCCGGGTCGAAGGCCAAGAAGGCCGAGGAATTGGGTATTGAATTGCTCAGTGAAGACGCATGGCTCAAGTTAATTGAAGGAGGGCAAGCCCGTGAAACAGATCGTTGATGCGGTTAGGGATCTGCTTACATCGACGGCATTGACCGGAGACGAAGCCGGGGAAGCCGCTACATATACGTTGGAGAACGTGAATTGGTCATCGAAACTGGAGTTGCAAGAACCACGAAACCTTCCAGTGACTGATGAATGTCTTGAAGGGTTGTGTACGAACGCCGGGCAGTATGGATCAAACGCTCACATGATCGGAGGGGCGATCCTGAAGGCAGGCGATCAGATCAGGTGGAATCGCCCGGAGTTTGATGAAGACGGAGAAGCGGATATCGCAGCCTTCCAGAACCGCTACGCGTGGTGTTCGATCATCGGGTGCGCCGCACCGCTACGCTCCGACAAGGTCGAGATGGGATTCACAATACAGGCCCAGGACGTGTATTACCCGCCACACGTACATCAAGCTGTTGAGACTTATTGGATCATTGGGGGTGATGGAGATTGGAAAGTAGGTGCTGAACCGTGGTTTGGTGTTGAGGCCGGGTCTATCATTCACCACGAGACCGGTGCGAGACATGCCATGCAGACCAATCGCTCCGCATTGCTAAGCATGTTCCTGTGGACGACACATCTCAATAGCCGTGTCGTTATTGTCCGAGGTTAGAGGTTTTTTGGAAAGTCGCCGCTTCATCTGAAATCCAGCTACGGAACGCGGTACGCGCCGACGTCTCCGGTGCGCCCGATGGCGACAAAAGGTAAAAGTTCTGGCTTGTGGTCAACGTTTGTTCGAATGGTTTGACCATTGTGCCTTGCTCAAGATGCCTGTTGGCGAGGGATTCGCGGGCGATTGCAACGCCGGTTCCTTTGATTACCATTTCGAATGCCATGATGGAATTATCGCATTTCATGCCTTCAGTGGGGTCAAAGTTGTTAACACCTGCCATACGACACCAATCCGCCCACCCCTCCCGGTAACCCATGACATGAATACGCAGCTCGTTTTCCAAACCATCTCTGACTTGGGCCACATAATCTGGATGGCAAACCGGGAACATCTCGTCCCAGGTCAGTTGTGTAATGTTGAGGCCTGGCCAGTCACCGCGACCATACTGAATTTCGAAGTCAGCACCTTCATCCATTTCGCCTAGAGCCCACACCGGATTGTTGATCCGGAGGTCAATTCCGGGGTTTGCGACTATGAATCGCGTGAGGCGAGGCGCCAGCCACAAAACAGAAAAAGCGGCATTAACCCGAATGACCAACTGATTCCTGGTGTTGCGACCAAATATTTCATCCGTATCGCTGGCTAGCTGATTTAGCGTAGGTTCTATGCGTTGTTGATAGGAGCGCCCGTGATCTGTAAGGCGAAGGCTCCGTGGTAATCGAATAAACAACGGACTGCCCAGATACTGCTCCAACGATTTGATGTGCTGACTAACGGCGGCCTGCGTCAGATGCAGTTCCTCGCCCGCTGCTGTAAAACTCAGCAGGCGCGCTGCGGCTTCGAATGACCGAAGCCAGTTAAGCGGGGGCAATCGACGTTTCATGACCTAGTGATACATAAATAAAACAAGGTCATATGTCCAATATTCATTGCTTGTCGAGACATCGCAAAGAAGACACCTTGTCGTGTAACCCGGTGTGGCAGATTATTATGTATTGGGATTAAACGCACAGAGGGCGTATGACGCAGACACTGCAGATCAATGATGTGGTTGGTTCAACCGTTGAAACGACGTTCTCGTGGGAACGGATGACCGTTTATGCTTCCTTGATCGCCGCGAGTGCACTGGCGTGGTTCGGCATCTGGATGTTGGCCATGGACCATGCAGCGATTGATGGTGGCATCAGCGCACTCGGCCCGGGTATGGATGCTCTTGACCGGTTTACAACATGGATGGGGTATGGAGCTGTTCCTCCCGGATCGCTGTGGAGCGAAATCTGCCGTGCTGTGATCGCTGGCGGTGGTACCGAAGCCGACGCATGGGTCCCTGAACAAGCCGCTTTGGCACTGGTCATGTGGCTGGTGATGGCTGTTGGTATGATGATGCCGACGGCGGCCCCGGTCATCGCAGCATACAGTGATATCAGCCAGGCGGCGGCGGTAAAAAAATTGCCCCATGGATCACCAGTGGTGTTTGCAAGTGGTTATCTTCTGATATGGGGGATACTGGGCGCGGTTGTCACGATGATTCAATGGGGTATCAGCTATTTCGCCGGACAGGCGGAACCGTTGCTGGTCGCTGCGCCGCTGATCGGTGCCGCAGTTTTGATCG
>JAJFID010000222.1 GCA_021775325.1 Rhodospirillales bacterium | reverse complement strand
GAGAAGACATAAGCGGGAAGGGGGGATAAGTCAATGAAAGGGAAGGAAAACAGATCACAAATCCAGCGTATGCAATCTGAGGTCCGACCCTCAGGGAAACAGGACCAGATGATCGCCCGTTACCTCGAATCGGGACAGACGATTGAGGAAACTCATGCCAAGCAGGGATTCGCTCATTTGGGCATCGTTTACGGAAGCGCGGACACCGCTCAACTGAATGGGACCGAGGGTCATGGTTCCCAGCTCAACGGGTGCCGCGCGAACTGTTCCGTTCGCTGTATTGTAGGTCTTACTGTAAGCCAGTGCATCCACATCGAAACCCAGTCTGGTGCCATCTGCCGGGCTCAAAACAATATCAGTGGCGCCTGTATCCACTAAGAACCGTATGGGCACGCCATCCACGTGAACTTCAACCAGAAAATGCCCGTTTCTGGATTTGGCAAACCGAATGCTGTCGGTGCCTGATTCACCGCTTGTGGGCACCAACTCGGCATACAGACGATTGCCCAACCATCTGGCTTCGTCACGAAAGCTGTAACCCAGGAAAATGATCCCGGCAATGACACACCAGAGCGCGATGTTCCGGACCACATGGCCGGTTTCCATGCGCCGGTGGAGGAGAAAACTGCCAGTTACAAACGCCAGCACCAGCGCGGAACGGGTCAGGTTGATCTGGTCGCCCTGGGATGAGAGGGATCCCGGGAACCGGTTGTTCAGCCAGACAATCAGGCCAACCGTGGCGATAGCGAGTACGCCAAACCATAGCCATGGAGATTTGAAACCCTTCATCGATGTCGTCCTGTTGTTAATCCTGGTCTGGCGCTGGGCTCACTGTATAGCATGCCTCGGGCCGGAACAAAGAAACCCCCGAAAAACATGCCATTCGTCTTTGCATGATTGCCGCAACTGTGCATGATGCGCCCGCAATTGTAGTAGGCAAATGTAGTAGATGGAGTTGTCTGAATGACAAACAGATTAGTTGGCGTAATTTTCGCCGGATTCATGGGGTTAGTCGCAAGCGCGCAGCCCGTCCTTGCCCAGAGTATGGAAGACGTCCTGGCGGAGGATAAAGTTGTTGCCACGGTCAATGGTAATGCGGTTTACATGAGCGAGGTCGTGCAGGCAGCGGCAGGCTTGCCCGCCCAGTACCGTGAGGCACCCATGGCCGCATTGTATCCGCACCTGCTGGAACGCGTAATCGCCATGCGTTTGCTGGCCGCGGAGGGCGAACGCCAGGAACTGGATCAGACCGAGGCATTTGAGCTACAGATGGAATACGCCCGAGAGCAACTGCTGGAACAGACTGTACTGACCGGTGTCATCGATGCGGCACTGACGGACGAGGCTCTGCAGGCACGTTATCAGCAGTTTCTCAGTGAACAGCCCGGTGGTGAGGAGATTCATGCCCGTCATATCCTATTGGAAACGGAAGAGGCTGCTGTAGAACTGGTCACTCAGCTTGATGGCGGCGCTGATTTCGCGGAACTGGCCAAAACCCATTCCACGGGACCTTCCGGGCCACAGGGCGGCGATCTGGGCTAC
The DNA here is from genome assembly GCA_021775325.1 of Rhodospirillales bacterium. Taxonomy (GTDB): domain Bacteria; phylum Pseudomonadota; class Alphaproteobacteria; order Rhodospirillales; family Casp-alpha2; genus JABJGO01. The sequence goes on along the minus strand of JAJFID010000222.1, from coordinate 8,390 downwards.
TTTACCCTAGGTCAGATGGTGCCAGCCTTTGAACAGGCGGCGTTCGCCCTCGATGCAGGCGCTTATACGGCTACTCCCGTGCAGACCCAGTTCGGCTGGCATCTGATATTGGTCGAAGACCGACGCGCCATACCGCCACCGGCACTTGCCCAGGTCGAGGCTCAGTTGCGTAACGAGATGGCGCGGGAAATTGAAGTGGATTATGTTAAATCCATGACCGCCGATGCATCGGTAGAGCGTTTCAATATGGACGGCACCGTGATGGAAGCTCCGGTGCCCTGACGGGACAAGTAAGGAACATAATGTCTGATCTGGCTGACACTGCTATTTCACCACTGGCCCCCGCTGAATTTCCGGTTCTGCCCACCGTTGCCGGTGTGCGCATCGCCACGGCAGGAACTGGTATGAAGTATCAGGGCCGTGATGATGTGCTGTTGGCAGAGATGGCACCGGGCACAAAAGTGGCTGGCGTCTTTACAAAGTCCCGTGCCGCATCAGCACCCGTGGATTGGTGCCGAAAATCCCTGAAAGGCGGCGGCGGCGAAGCCCAGGCGTTGATCGTTAACGCGGGTAATGCCAATGCTTTTACGGGTCAGTGCGGCGCAGATGCCGTGCTCAGCACGGTGGAAGCTGTGGCCGAAAACGTGGCGTGCCGACCAAGCCGCGTTTTTGCAGCATCTACAGGCGTGATCGGTGAAGACTTGCCTGCGCACATGATTGTGGATGCACTGGCTGGTATGATGGCGGACCTCCACGGGGGCGACTGGGAGTCCGCGGCAAAGGCCATCATGACCACGGATACCTTTGCCAAGGGAGCGGGTTATTCAGTCAGGATTGGTGATCAAACCGTCAATATTGCGGGTATTGCCAAGGGCTCTGGCATGATCGCGCCGGATATGGCGACCTTGCTGTCGTTTGTGTTCACGGACGCCTGTATCCCGGCAGATATCCTGCAGGACATACTGGACGACGCCGTGGCACAGAGTTTCAACTGCATCACCGTGGACAGTGATACGTCGACCAGTGATACGCTGATGCTGTTTGCTACCGGTGCGGCGGGCGAGCATACAGCCATTACGTCTGCAGATGATCCGGCGTTGACCGACTTTCGAGCGGTCCTCAACGCCACATGCCAGGAACTCGCCCATCTGGTGGTGCGCGACGGCGAAGGGGCGAGCAAATTTATTACCGTCAAGATGGCCGGTGCCGAGAGTGATGATGCGGCGCGGCGCATTGCGCTTTCCATCGCCAACTCGCCGCTGGTCAAGACCGCGATTGCCGGTGAAGACGCCAACTGGGGCCGCATTGTCATGGCCGTGGGCAAGGCCGGTGAAAAAGCTGATCGGGATTCCCTCAAAATTACCATTGGCGGTGTTGCCGTGGCGGAGAATGGTCGTGCCGTGGAAGGCTATGACGAGATGCCCGTTTCTGCCCATATGAAAGGCGACGCCGTGGACATCGATGTCGACGTGGGCGTCGGGGATGGTACAGCAACGGTTTGGACATGTGATCTCACCCACGGTTACATCGAAATTAACGCGGATTACCGTTCGTGACATCCGTTGCTCCTGAGTCCGGTTGCTGGCAACCAGATGACAGGGATCGGGCCTCGGGCTTGCCCATTATTCTGGTCAGCGCCGCCGCACTGGTGGATGTGGATGGCCGGGTGCTGTTGGCCCAGCGACCTGACGGCAAATCCATGGCCGGTCTGTGGGAGTTTCCGGGCGGCAAGGTGGAAGCTGGCGAAACCCCGGAGTTCGCGCTGATCCGTGAGTTGAAGGAAGAACTGGCAATCGACGTGACCACCAGTTGTCTGGCCCCCGTCGCTTTTGCCAGCCATACCTACGATGACTTCCATCTGTTGATGCCGCTGTTTGCCTGCCGGGTGTGGAAGGGCGACGTTGCGCCCCAGGAAGGACAGGCCGTTCAGTGGGTGCGTCCGATGCGTATGGGTGATGTCGACATGCCCCCCGCCGACGCGCCGCTGGTTGCGGTGTTGCGGGATCTGATCTGACGTCTGTGCCAGTTCCCTCAGTCAGCCATTGACGTTATGTGTTGTGCTGTATCCATGAGTTGACCCAGCGCCCCATCCAGCACGCCATCCATGCGCGCACGCATCCCAGGGTCCAGCGATAGCAGGCGGGACCGACCGTCATGGGGATTTTCCACCTCGCGGATGAAACCCTGGGCTATGGTAACGTCGATATATTTGGCCGCCGTATGGGGGCTTTTGACGCTGGTCATGAACCCCAGGGCGTCAGTCTTGCGCACCGGGTCCTCGTTCCACCACATCATGGCCAGCAGGTCCCAGTAATGGGCCTGATAGAAATCCGTATTGCCGTCAAATACGGTTAACCAGACGTCACGTAACCGATCCAGCAGGGACAGATATTCCCGATGCTGGGCATGGGAAAATGCGAGATTTTGAGGGTTGGGCACCTGATTCATAAAAAATTCCTGCACGCCGTTGTCGGGTTAGAATCCAGATAATAAAGGGAAAAGTTGCTTACGGCTACAATAAACAATTATTTTTGCATATTTACATACATGTAATATTGACTTTAAATTTAGATGTATTTATAGTTATTTAATCAAACGCCGGAATACACTGTCTGTTCTCTTGGGTAGACCCCGTATTTGTCACTGTTTTAACCGGCGTGAATTGGAGGATCGAATGACACGCAAGTTTTTCAATATTATGTCCATGGCATCAGCCTATGTGGTGATTGCCGTTATCATGAGCGCCTGTGTCACAGGCTCGGGCCAGAAACAGCAGGTGGGCACGCTGCTGGGTGCCGGTATCGGTGGTCTGGCGGGCAGCCATGTGGGCAAGGGTGATGGTCAGCTCGTGGCGGTTGCTGCGGGTACTATCGTTGGCGCCCTGCTGGGTTCCGACATCGGCGGCAGCATGGACCGCGCGGACGAACTGTATGCCCAGCGCGCCGAGCAACAGGCCCATAATGCCCCTGTCGGCGAGACTATTTCCTGGAGCAATCCGGAATCGGGCAACGGTGGCCAGGTGGTCGCGACCCGTGAAGGTTACGGTGCCAGTTCGGGTCGCCTGTGCCGCGAATACAACCATACCATCCTGATCGGCGGCGAAGCCCAAACGGTCTACGGCACCGCCTGCCGCGAGGAAGATGGTAGCTGGACAGTCATGAACTGATCCTCCCCTCCAGCCGGTCAGTCTGCCGGTCGGCTGGAACTCCTCGGCCCCGCTCCATTCGGAGCGGGGCCGTTTTTCATTGATTTTCTTTGTACCGGCGGGCTGGTGATGATATCGCATAGGGATTGGAACTGTTCCAGAGAGAGCCATGCCCTCAGACACACCACCAAACACAGTCACCGCCTGTGTGCTGATCATCGGCAACGAGATCCTGTCCGGGCGAACGCAGGATGTTAATCTGCACTTTCTGGCAGAGGGCCTGAACGAAATTGGCGTTCGTGTGGCCGAGGCCCGGATTATTCCCGATGACAGCGACATTATCGTTGCGGCTCTCAACCACGCTCGTGCCTCCTTTGACTACGTGCTGACAACGGGCGGCATCGGCCCCACCCACGACGACATTACATCGGCCTGTGTGGCCCGCGCCTTCGGTGTACCGTTTGGTCGCAATAAAGAAGCCGAGGCCATTCTGCTGGCCTACTACAAACCGGAGGACGTAACACCCGAACGCCTGTCCATGGCTGATATGCCGGACGGGGCCGTGCTGATCGAGAACCCGGTCAGCCGTGCGCCGGGCTTCCAGCTTGAAAACGTTTTTGTGCTGCCCGGTGTGCCGCGCATCATGCGCGACATGTTCGAAGGCATGAAACACCGGCTCAGCGGTGGTGATCCGGTGCTGTCCATCTCCATCACCTCGCACCTGCCAGAAGGCAAATTTGCCGGCCCGTTGGGTGCTGTACAGGAACGCTTCCCCGAGGTCGATATGGGCAGCTATCCGTTTTTCCGCGACCACAAGCTGGGTGCCAATCTGGTCCTGCGTTGTGCTGACGCGCGTATGCTGGACAGGGCTGCCGATGCCGTGCGCCAGATGATCCGCGATCTGGGTTCGGAACCCGTCGAGGACGAAACCGCCGCAGGTATCGGCATCAACGACGGCCAGTTGCGCTAACCGGGTAACTGGCAAAGACCCCGGGTTTAGAACCAGCCGTTACGCGGGGGACGTTCTGGCGAATTCACATCCTCTATGATTGGCAGCATCCCGTCATCGGGTAACTGGTCGCGGCAACGTGAGCACCTTTGATGAGACAGAAGGGATTCCGGAACCAATAGTGGGGCTGATTCTGATTCTTGCGATCTTTGCTTGCAAGCCCCATCAACGCACTGGAGGAACCGTTAACAGTGAAACGACAAAAACGAAAAAGCAGACGTTCCGGCAACGCGACCCACAACCAACCTGCTGGTAACGTCGTTGTCGATCAAACCACCTCAAGGCGCAGATTCCTCAGGCGTGCGGGAAAAGGCGTGCTGGTGACGCTCGTGGTGGGTGGCGGTAGCTGGTACATGATTGAAGACGTCAAGGCAACCATGCGGGAACACGACCTTTCGCAGATCGGTAATGGTGTTCCCGCGATCGTTCAGATTCATGACCCGCAATGCCCCAGATGCGTGGCGCTACAACGCGAAGCGCGGACAGCATTGTGCGAATTCGAAAATGACCAACTGCAATTCCTCGTGGCCAATGTGATGAATTCCGAAGGTAGGCAACTGGCAGCGGCCCACGGTGTTGGTAATATTACTCTGCTGTTGTTCGATGGTGAAGGTCGACGCCGGAACGTTATCACAGGTTCATACGACAGCGCATATCTGACCGAGGCGTTTCGCCAACACGTTTCCCGGTATGGCGGAATTTAGCGATCCGCATACCGGGCGTCGAACCGTTCAAACTTGAAACGACCACTGGAAATATAGTTGCGTAGCTTATTGAGCCCAAATTGCCGCGTGGAATATGCGTGGTGAACTGTTGGGAGTTGCGGTGATTTGAATGTCGTCGGTGTCGTTGAGTACCGCGCAGTCCCACGCGCCCAGAGTAACAGGCGGAGCACTGGCGGGCTCCAGGCGTACTCCACCCATGAGGCTAAATATCATCTGCGTTACGCCGGCCTGGGCTTCCAGACTCAACGGTTCCGACGGACACAGGTCCACGATTTCCGATTGTGCTTCCATACGCGTGCGGTGGACCATGAGGTTCAGGTCCCGCGACATACGGTCGATCAGCTCACACTGCAATGGCGCGCCGCCGTCGAAATGAAAGGGCTCGTGGGGCGTGTCCAGCGTATGGCTGGTGCCATCCTCGAAGTTCAAAATAAACCCGTCGCCGCCCAGCAGGGTAATGGTCCGATCATAGCCGTCAAAGGCCGAAAATGGACCGGACTGGCCCACATCTGCGAGACTGAGCCGCCACAGAAAGCCACCGTTCGCACCGTCATCACTATTATCGACGTCACGGCGCATGATCTCGCGGGTTTCACCACCACCGTTCTTCCACGGTGTGACGGGATATTCACTGTACCGGAGTATGTCCACGCTGGTCCCTCGCGCCTGTTTGTGTTCCTGACGCTCATATCACACACATCCGCACATTGCATGATCAAATGGTGGACGAAGCACCGTGCGGCGGGTAGAAAACGTCCCACCACATGTGTTACCGAAACTGTTACCTAATGATCCTGTGCGGGCGTGGTGAAATTGGTAAACACAAGGGACTTAAAATCCCTCGGCTCAGGCCTTGCCGGTTCAAGTCCGGCCGCCCGCACCACCACATTATACATTCAGTGTCTAACTCATTGATAAACAAGCGTTGTTCTCAATGTTCTTGTCATGGAGTAGACCAAACAGATGACCAACTTACCTCGCTATACATACCGTAAACGCAGCACGTTTTACTTCAGTCGACGTGTGCCTATTGATCTTCAACAACACTACTCACGGAATCGTATTGTCATATGTTTACGCACCAGTTCAACCCATGTAGCTGAACGTAGTGCCAACACGATTGCCTACAAGTTGGATGACTATTGGGTTAGGCTCCGTATTCACAACAGAGAGGTGCCAGCTTCACACCTGATCGTGCCCATGGCAGATGCAAGCTGTGCCACAGGGCCAACGTTAACTGATGCGCTCAACATATATCTGTCACTGAAAGCCAAGAACCATGACAAAGTTTTCTGTAGGACAGCCACGCGCAACATCAATAATGTGATTGATCTGCTGGGGGATCGTTTCATAGGTGCCTACGCTTCATCTGATGCAGCTAAGTTCCGTGATCACCTGTTTGAACGTGGCTTGTCGAGCAGCTCAGTGAAGCGAATGTTTTCATCCATCCGTTCCATAGTGAATCTCGTGATTTCTGAGCATGGTCTGGATGCAAAGAATGCTTTTGCAAGAACGTACATGCCAGAGATGAACGATGTGAATGAGCGTAAACCGTTTCCTAAAGATGTTCTCAAGCACATTCAGCAGGTGTGCATAGATACTGATGACGATATGCGATGGCTTGTCGCATTGGTGTCAGATTCAGGCATGAGGTTGTCAGAAGCTATTGGCTTACGGAAGTCTGACTTCCATATCAACGGTAAACATCCATTTGTGGAGGTGAAGCCCTATTCATGGCGACAGCTAAAAACTGCAAGTAGCGCACGCATAGTTCCATTGGTGGGGAAGTCATTGTGGGCGGCTGGTAGAGTAGTGCAAGAAGGGGAGGGAGTGTTCGCCTTTCCCCGTTACTGTAACATGGATGAGTGCAAGTCTAACTCAGCAAGTGCTGCCCTGAACTAATGGCTCTCTGATCATGTTGATAACGGATATGTAATCCATTCTTTTAGGCATAGTTTGAGAGACAGGCTTCGAAGTGCTGAATGCCCTGCTGATATTGTCGATCAAATAGGTGGATGGCGAACGGCAGGAGTTGGGCAAGGGTATGGCGACGGATACCCACTCCCTGTGCTGCACAAGTGGATGAGCAGGATATGATCAATTAGGCTGCTTAGCTGAAGCAGGTTCTGTTATTTGTATGGCCATGGCATGATCACCACGGCAACTGTCAGCGCCATGGAGTTAGCCATGGCTCCCGTACGCCCGGCTGTTCACTACTTTGTTATGATCTTGCGAACTCGAGTAAGGGAGTAAGGTCGTAGTTGTCAGCGGTTTGTAGTGCAGTGATGTATTGGTTTCTTGTTGCTCCAGCTTCAACTAGATTCTCTCTACCCCATGTGAATGGTTGTTGCCCTAATTGACTTACCACGAGGTCAGAGTGCAAGCGTGTGGAGCGCCCATTACCATTGGGAAACGGGTGGATCAGTACTAGCCTGTGGTGAAGCCGAACCGCTATCTCATCTGGATCATAGATGTCATTTTCTATCCAGTAGCGCGTATCATCTAGTGCTGTACGTAGTTCTGTTGATATGCGGTATGGTTCTACACCAATATTGCGCGGCGTCGTTCGTATGGTGCCTGCCCATGTCCATACATCACCAAACATTCTCTTATGTAGTTCAAGTAAGAACTTTTCAGTAAAGAGGTTTGGATTTCTACGCCCATAAGCCCAAGTGCGCCCAGCTAGTACATTGTCGGTCTCAGCTTTGTTCAAGTCATCTCGTGAAATCACCCAAGTTGGCTTGAGGCATTCTTGTTCTTCAGCCGTTATGGGAGTGGCACCTTCTGGCTCTTCAAATAGATCACCCATGGTCATTCCCAGAGATCACGATCTCGTATGTTCTCTCTGATGTATTCGTTGATCTGTTCTTCTTGGTTTCTATCAATGAACTCTTGGTCTTCAAGACTCATCGTGTGTCTCACACTTGAGTGAGTTTCATTGGCAATGGCTCTAGCACGGGTCTCTACACGTTCACTGAGCGAATCATTGGGCACTAATGCATACACCAGAGTGCAATCCAGCGACTCTGCAATTTTTCTTAAAGTCTTCAATTGGATTGTTCCATGGCCCTCTGATTTCTCAAATCTATACACACTTGTCTTGTGTACACCTAACCTTTTGGCGAGTTGATCAATAGTCATGCCAAGAGCATCACGAATCGCACGTGTCCATCCTTTGCTAGGAGCGGAGTACTGCTCAATAGGCTTCATATTGCTAAAACGTTCATCAAGGCGACTGCGCGCGACTTTTCTATTCTTGTCCATGGTAAGGTTGTGACCTTGTAGCGTGAGTTAAAAATGTAGCGATTTAACTGCATTTAATATGACTATATGTAGCGTTATAGCACTACTTATTTGCCGCAATAATAGCGTTATAAAGCTATTTTTATGTATTTCAAATAGCGTTATAGCACTACATTATTATATATACAATAGCGTTACAGCGCAACGCAAGGCGATGCCAGAAAGACAATGGTAGATAGAAAAAATTGGTCGGGGATGCTTACAATGC
>JAJFID010000221.1 GCA_021775325.1 Rhodospirillales bacterium | reverse complement strand
AGTTCCTTGATGCCAATTCCAAAAGTCTGCGGATCAACACCGTCGCGCAGATCAAAGCGCTCGAACAGGGATTTTGTCAGAGACCCGCGAACGCCTTCGGCAAAGATTGTGTATTTGGCGTGCAGCTCGACACCCGGTTCGTGGTTAGGTCCCGGTGTGCCGTCTTTCTGCAAGCCCATATCACCGGTCGCAATACCCTTGACGGAACCGTCTTCATGATAGAGTACTTCCGCCGCAGCAAAACCGGGGTATACCTCGGCACCCAGTTCTTCCGCCTGCTCGCCGAGCCAGCGTACGACATTACCCAGCGAAACAATGTAATTGCCGTGATTGTTCATCTGTGGCGGCGTCGGCATTTTGACGGCACCATGTTCCGACAGCAACAGGAACTGATCGTCTTTGGCTTCCGTATTGAGCGGTGCGCCTTTTTCTTTCCAGTCGGGAATCAGCTCGTTCAGGGCCCGCGGTTCCATGACTGCGCCGGATAAAATATGAGCGCCAATCTCAGAGCCTTTTTCAACGACGCAAACGCCCAGATCCCGGCCGTTCTCCTGGGCCAGTTGCATCAGACGAATCGCGGTTGCTAACCCGGACGGGCCGCCACCGACGATGACAACATCAAATTCCATTGATTCGCGTTCTACGGCTTCATCGCTCATTTCAGTTACCTTCAGAGGACAGTGTAAGTGTTAGTCGGGAATTCTCGCGCGCGGTATAGCACGACCACCATGTGCAGTGCAGCAAAATTCGCGCATGCAAAGTGGAAAAGATCGCATTTTCTATCCGGTTTATTGCGGCTAAACTGTTTCGCATGAACAATTTCAACCAAGACACTGCCCATACGGGCGTTCGGGAACTGATGCGCTGGTATCTGGACGCCGGTGTTGATGAAACGATTACGGACGACGCAGTTGACCGGTTTCAGATTGTTGAAGTCCAGAAAATAGCGATGCCACCGCGCGAAGTGAAATCAGCGGACCGCAGCGCGTCACAACCGACCGTGTCGGCGAAGACACCAGAGGCATTACCCATTGGTGCGGAGAAGGCTATTCAGGACGCGCGCAGTCTGGCTGTCAGCGCGACCAGTGTCGCGGAACTGAAGGAAGCCATCGGACAGTTCGAGGGATGTCCGTTGACAAAAACAGCGCAGAATCTTTGCTTTGTGGATGGCAACCCGGACGCCAGCGTTCTGCTGATTGGCGAAGGGCCGGGTGCGGAAGAGGATCGCCAGGGTGTTCCGTTTGTTGGGGTCAGTGGTCAATTGCTGGACCGAATGCTGGCTTCGATTGATCTGGATCGTTCGAAGGTATTGATTTCGAATACGGTGTTTTGGCGGCCACCGGGTAACCGCACACCGACGACCAGCGAAACTGCCATGTGCCTGCCATTCGTTAGTCGTCTTATTGATTTGGTTGAACCACAGGTCATCGTTGCACTTGGTGGTGCTGCAGCAAAAATATTGTTGAACGAGAGCCAGGGGATCGGTCGACTGCGCGGGCGCTGGTTCGCTTATGGCGCGGAAACCCGGGAACAGCCCATTGCCGCCATGGCCATGTTTCATCCGGCCTATCTGTTGCGATCCCCGGCGCAGAAGCGGGAAGCCTGGCGTGATCTTCTCATGCTTAAACAAAAACTGACGGCTTCTTAAGTACTTCTTTGGGCATTATCCATAATATAGCGGATGATTATTGGCCGGGATGCAACATGTGGTAGTTGCATACTCAAGGGTTTCTTGTTCCGAGGACTCGAATGCGATATACACAGTGCGCACAATTTCTGCATTATGACGCTATGGGGGGCGATTTCCTGCACATTCTAAATGACGCGAAAAAACGACCGTACCCGTTGTCATTCGTGGTGGTTGCTTTTGCCGTATCCCTCATTATCGGATCGAGCCAATCTCTGTATGCTGCCGACGCAGTTCAAGAACCGACCGTTGTCGCCAGCGTAACAACCATCGTGGACAGTCGTGATCTGAGCGACGTTACGATCCCATTGGTCCTGAATCCTGCTGATGTAGAACGATATCGAGAAATTTTCGCTGTCCAGGCGGACGGAGACTGGAAAGCTGCCGACAAGCTGATAGCTGCGCTGGAAAACGATATCCTTCTGGGACATGTACTTGAGCAACGCTACATGCACCCAAACAAGTACCGTTCCAAATACAAGGAGCTGAAGGATTGGATGGCCCTGTACTTTGACCATCCGCAGGCAAAACGCGTTTACAAACTTGCGTTGCGTCGCCGTCCTTCAAACTGGAAGTATCCGGAAAAGCCGGATATTCCTTCTGTCAATTACTCAACGCCAGCTTTTGCTGAGGCTCTGCCAGGCAAAAACCTGAGTTCGAGCAAACGGCGCAAGGTTCGTGCGCTCCGGCGACAGCTCAAACGACATACAGGCCGTGGGCTGACCCTTGCAGCAAAGCGACTGATCAATTCCGATCAGGTCAGGAATCTCTTCAGCGACGAACAATATGACGAAGCACGGGCGCGACTGGGTTTCCGTTATTTTATTGATGGCCGCGATGAGTGGGCTCTGGATTGGGCCGGTCAGGCTGCTGCGCGATCCGGTGATGTAGTTCCTGAGGCTCATTGGGCGGCAGGTCTTGCGGCTTATCGATTGGGGCGGCTGGACGAATCGGCGTCACATTTTGAGGCCGTGGCGATTTCTGATCGGGTCTCGCCATGGTTGGCGTCGGCGGGTGGATTTTGGGCCGCACGCGTGCATTTGATGAATCGAAACCCCGGGCATGTGAACCCCATGCTGAGAATTGCGGCCCAGTATTCACGCACATTTTACGGCATTCTGGCCCGCCGTGTTCTCGGATGGGATATGGAGACAGCGTGGGACAGAATACCGCTGGAACAAACGGCGCTGGACAATCTGGCGATGACGCCTCGTGGCAGTCGCGCGATTGCCCTTGTGCAGGTTGGTCAACACCGGCTGGCGGAGCGTGAACTTCGCAATGAAGCGTCGGCGACCCATGAAGATGGTGACGCGCACGGTATTCTGGCCCTTGCTATTCATGCGAATTTGCCGCAACTGGCTTTGCGCCTCGACGAGTTGTTGTTTCCCACGGGTGGTTTTGACAGTGCGGCCTATCCTGTACCGCGATGGTCGCCTGAAGGCGGTTATACCATCGATCCGGCGCTTGTGTTTGCGTTGATACGTCAGGAGTCCAAGTTCAATCCCAAAGCCAAGAGTTGGGCCGGTGCGAGTGGCCTG
>JAJFID010000023.1 GCA_021775325.1 Rhodospirillales bacterium | reverse complement strand
AATCTCGCGGTCCTTGAGCAATTTTTGCGCTTCCGACAAAACGGTCAGTGTCTTAAGACCCAAAAAGTCGAATTTCACCAGGCCGGCCATCTCAACGTATTTCATGTTGAATTGGGTTACCGGCATATCGGAGCGCGGATCGCGGTATAACGGGATCAGCTTATCGAGCGGTCGATCACCGATAACAACGCCTGCGGCGTGGGTCGACGCGTGACGATTAAGTCCCTCCAATTGCAATGCAATCTTGACCAATCGGTCCACGTCAGCGTCTTCACGGATCAGCCTCCGCAATTCCGGCTCACTGGTAATAGCTTCGGACAAGCTGACGGGGTTTGCCGGATTGTTGGGCACCATCTTGCAGATTTTGTCCACGTAACCGTAGGGCATTTCCAACACCCGCCCCACGTCACGCAATACCGCACGTGCCTGCAGTTTTCCGAAAGTGATAATTTGCGCCACATGGTCGCGGCCATATTTTTCCTGTACGTAACGAATGACCTCGTCCCGACGATCCTGACAAAAATCGATATCGAAATCTGGCATGGACACACGTTCCGGATTGAGGAATCGCTCAAACAACAATCCCCATCGCAGGGGATCGAGATCGGTAATGGTCAGTGACCAGGCTACGACCGATCCGGCACCGGAACCGCGCCCGGGTCCAACCGGTATTCCCTGTTCCTTTGCCCAGTGGATAAAATCCCAGACAATCAGAAAGTAACCCGGAAAACCCATGTCTGTGATGACCTGAAGTTCAAATTTTAGTCGATCCCGGTAGGGCTTTGCCGCCATTTCTCTATCTGCATCCGCCATATCATCACGGAACACATGATCAATGAGGCGTGCTTCCAGTCCGGCTTCCGATTGGGCGCACAACTCATCAACTTCGCTGCGCCCGTCGCCGCAATCAAAAGGCGGCAACAAAGGATCAATGCTCTCCACCATAAAACCGCACCGCCGCGCGATAACCAAGGTATTGTCGATGGCCTCCGGCAGGTCATCGAAAAGACGCCGCATTTCCCGGGCCGATTTGAAATAGTGTTCCGGCGTTAATCGCCGTCGATCCGTTTCCGAGACATGGCGTCCCGCAGCGATACAGACCAATGCATCATGTGCCTCATACATATCGCGGGTCGGAAAATAGACTTCGTTAGTCGCCACAATTGGCAGGTCCATTTCATAGGCATAGTCGAGAAACACAGATTCCGTCTCTTGCTCAGCTTCCACGCCATGTCGTTGCAATTCCACATACAAATGATCGGCAAATATTTCAGAAAGCTGTTGCATGACTCCTGTTGCTTCGGATTTGCGTCCCATTCGAAGCAATTCACCCACAGGTCCGCCAGCGCCCCCGGTCAGGACGATAATATCTGACCTAAACTGTTTAAGGTGGTCCAGTGTTACATGCGGATCATGGGCATCATCTGATTCAAGGTATGCCGCACCCAACAATTTCAGGATGTTTCCATATCCAATCTCGTTTTTTACCAGAAACACCAGCGGCGCGGTCACAGAATCATCCTGACAGTAAGCGGTCGTCGCACTTGACGGCCCGGACTTCGCTCCGTCAATTCGCACGGCTAATTGCAACCCAATTATCGGTTGAACACCGTGGCTGGATACCGCGCCGGAGAACTCCATTGCACCGAACATGTTGTTCGTATCGGTGATGGCGACAGCGGGCATACCCGCATCACTGCATTGCCCACCCAACTCTTTCAGGCGAACGGCCCCTTCGGACAGCGAATATGCTGAGTGAACCCGTAAATGGACAAAATCGGCACAAGAAGTCATGCCTCAGGATTCCACACTTGGCGCGCTGAGTCAGGCGTGATTGTTGGCGTCAGGTTACTTTGTTGGGGATAACAATTGTATCAGTGGGTTGAGGACTTGGTTGTAGGTGAACTGATCCACACATAGCGGGAATGGTGCGACTTACATTCACCTAACCGTATCAACCGATTCGCTCCCAGCAGCAGCCATGACGCGCTTGCATACCAGAGATGTAAACATGGCATTAGTGAATGTCAGGCATCTGGCTTACATAGAGTGCACCGCGTTACGACGATCACAACATCACGTAACGTACACAAATTTAATCGTTTAGCCAAAAGGGACTGGATCCATGAAATTCGTTAGATTCCTAAAAAACGCCGTCACACCATCAGCCAACGATCAACTGGCAAAACTCGATGCCCACCTTCTGGCCGACATTGGTGTCAGCACTGCTTACGCTCGCGCCAACTGCGTACGGACTCCAGCCGATCTGGGTGTACGTCTGGTCTGATCAAGACCACGTTAGAAGTTGAAAAAACGGCCCGGGTCAGACCACCCGGGCCGTTTTTGTTCGCGGATGCTAGTTTTCGTCAATCAGTGACTGGTTTGCACGCAACATTGCTCTGATGTCGTTGACATAGTCCTGGCCGCGTTCTGAGTATGACAGTAATCCTGCCGCGAGTTCAGAACCGTTGGGCTCTCTACGCTGCTGACGAGCGAGCAATCGTATTGCCCGCAGTTTGGAATAGGCGCGTGAACTATTGATATTGATCAGATACGCGCGAACAGAATCGTTAACTGATCGATAAATTGCCACTTCATGGGATTTACCTGTATCCCTTTGCGCAGGAATCATGCCGC